>DJPS01000011.1:3437-8179 GCA_002438625.1 Christensenella sp. UBA6406 | reverse complement strand
GGTCGGCGGTTGGGGCGAGCGACACGGGGCGTTGGGCGAAAGTGTGCGTTGTGGTTGGAGTGTACGGTGGACTGAATGCGTTTGCGTTGTGGGGTGTGGGGTTTTGCATCTGTCGCAAGGGCGAGCGGGTTGGGGCGATGGGCGAAAGCGTGTGTTGTGGGAGAAATGTTTGTGTGGCGTTTTTTCTATATAAATTATTCCGTTTTTTGCTTTTTCCGTTAAATGATTAATCAAAATAAAATTAAGCGATTTAGATTAGTTTAACTTTAAAAGATGCAGTTGCTGAAGAATTTGGGTCTATATTGCCTACGGAAAAGCCTGTGGCGGGGTTATAAGTTGGTTGAGAAGTGTTGTTTACAATTACGCTTTTTTCAACAAAAGAAGTCCCATCTGGCATTGGGTTTGTAATTGTTACGGCAGTGTTTCGCAAATTGCCTATATTTGAAACTTTAATAGTATATTGAATTTCATCATTTTTTGTTGCAACTAACTTGTCAACGGTCATTTCAACTGTTATGTCTCCATTTGGCAATTCCATTGTGTATGTGTCGGAATTTTCCGTTACTGTGGTCGTGTCAAAAGTGTAGGTTACAGCGGAAACAATAGCAAATGATTCTTTTGTTGTTGTGGAATCTATTATAATTCTATATGTTATTGTTGCACTGCTCCCAACTTTAATTGAAGAAGGTAATGTAAAGCCATTAATTGGGTTATAACCTGTGTATGATGCTCCATCAATTACAATGGAATTTGCCTTAAAATTTACGCCTTCACTAAAAGTGTCTTTAATTTGAATGTTTGTAATTTCATATTCACTTCTGTTTGTCAGTGTTATGGTTTGATTTACTTCATCTCCTAAATTAACAATATCTTTTGAGCCCGTTCTTTTTTTCATTAATTCATTCATTATATAATTTATTCCTTTTTCTTTTCTAAATTTTTAAGTTGCATTAATTTATTCTACTTGTAAATTAAATGAAATTGTAATCTTATCATTTGGGTTAAGGTCGCTTAAATTTATGCCTTTTGTTGGGTCTAATTCTGGTTGCAATTCATTATCAATTTCTACGCTACCCGCAACAAATGCAGTGCCTTGTGGAGCTGGATTTGTAAATATAAGTTCCTTATTTATTAAATTACCTAAATTTGTTATGGTGCTTGTTTGTTTTAATTGTTGCCCCGAAATAACCGCAGTTTTATTAAAATTGCCAGAAACTGCAATATGGTTTTTTACTACTTGCAAATTGACAATGTTTGAATTTTCAGTAAAATGCGAGCCGTCTTCAATGTCGTAGTTTAAATTGGTAACTATTGTTATGTTATTTGTTGTTGGTTCATCATCAACTATAAGAGAATAAGCTATTTCTATTGGTTCATCTTGTGGAGCAATGTCAACTGGCAAGTCAAAGCCAAAAGTGGGGTCTTCATAAGGATAGGATTGATTGTTGATTTTTAAAGAATTCTCTAAAAATGTTGCATCACCTATAACTGTATCAATTATAAACATATTTGAAAGTGTGTGCGTGCTAATATTTGTTAATATTAAACTGATTTCCATTTGTTGAGAAGAAACAGCATAAATTTTAGATGCTGATTTAGTCTTAAAAAAATACTCAGACAAGTTTTCTGTTGTAACAGTGTTGCTTTCTACATTGTTTGTTTGCTTTGTATAATTTGGTAGTGTGTAAGTAGATGTTACGCTCGCTTTGTTTGTTATAATATTAGCCATAAACTTATTGCCCCCTTAAATTCTCTATCTAAGTCATTTTATGTAAATTTTGCTAAAATGTTAAAAATTCCATTTAAAAACTATAATTAAATTGAAAAAAGTGCTATAATTTTTATGTTTATCTAAATTGCAAATTAATTTTAATAATGATTGAAATTTGAAACAAAATATAGTATAATCATTACAATAGATTATTTATTTAATGTGGATGCGGGAGAAAAAGATGATTGAAATAAAAAATTTATCTTTAAAAGTAGAAGATAAAGAAATTTTAAAAGATATAAATTTGAATATAGAAAACAATAAAACTACGATTATAACGGGTCCAAATGGTTCTGGTAAATCTACGCTTATGAAATTAATTGTGGGTATAGAGAAACTAAGTAGCGGACAAATTTTGTTTGATGGTAAAGATATAACAAATTTAAGCATTAGTGAAAGGGCGAATATGGGCATAAGTTATGCAATGCAACAACCAGTCAAGTTTAAAGGCATTACAGTGCGAGACTTGCTTAAATTAGCCAAAGGTAAATGTGTGTGCGGAAAAGGGAAAGCGGATTGTGATAAATCAATTTGTGATGCCCTTTCTAGCGTGGGGCTTTGTCCAAAAGATTATTTAGATAGGGAAGTTGGGTCTTCTTTATCTGGTGGCGAGTTAAAAAGAATTGAAATTGCATCTGTCATTTTAAGAAATTCAAAACTTGTAATTTTTGATGAACCTGAGGCGGGCATTGACATTTGGTCATTTAATCGTTTAATTAATCTTTTTGATGATTTGAATAAAAAGTTGGGGTGTGCTGTGGTTATAGTGTCGCATCAAGAAAAAATTATAAATATTGCAGATAACATTATATTGATTAATGGTGGCAAGGTTGAAAAATGTGGCTCAAAAGATGATATGTTGCCACTTTTGTATGATGAAAAGCAAGTTAAGAAGTGTAAAAGGCAATAAAGTTAAAGTTGAATAAAAATAAATTTAATTAAATTTTTGCTAATTTAAAAGGTGAGGTTAAGGTAAATAAAATTTATGGATATATTAAAGAAGAATTTGCTAAAAGAAGTCAGCGGATTGGAAGAGTTGCCAAAAGGTGCATATAACATAAGGGTTGATGGCAAAAAATATGCAAGGCAAAATAGTGCGAATATAGAGATAAGGGCAAAAGAAGATAAGGATGGGATTGATATCATAATAAAAAGAAGCACGCAAAATGAATCGGTGCATATTCCTGTAATTTTAACGCAAAACGGTTTAAAAGATATGGTATATAATGATTTCTTTATTGAAGATGGTGCAAATGTTACAATAGTTGCTGGATGTGGCATTCATAATTGTGATGATGCAACTAGCGAACATAGTGGCATACACACCTTTTATGTGGGCAAGAATGCGAAAGTGAAATATATTGAAAAGCATTATGGCGAAGGTGGTGAAAGTGCTAAAAGAATTTTAAATCCTGTAACAAATGCGTTCATTGAAGATGGCGGAAAATTGGAAATTTTAACCACGCAAATTAGGGGTGTTGACGAAGCGGAAAGAACGACTTATGCGTGTCTTAAAGATAATGCAACGCTTGTTATAAATGAAAAGATTTTTACAAGCAGTTCGCAAGTTGCTCAAACTAATTTTAAAGTAGATTTAAAAGGGAGAAACAGCAGTGTGCAAGTTACTTCAAGAAGCGTTGCGGAAAACAATTCAAGGCAGGCGTTCAAGTCTGAAATAAACGGAAATAATTTGTGTTTTGGACATGTGGAGTGCGATGCAATTATAAAGGATAACGGAAAAGTAAGTTCAACACCTGAAATTTCTGCTAATCACATAGATGCAAGTTTGGTGCACGAGGCAGCGATAGGCAAAATTGCGGGCGACCAAATTGTTAAGTTGCAAACGCTTGGATTAACTGCGGAAGAAGCGGAGTCTGCTATCATTGCAGGTTTTTTGAAATAGGCAGGTTTATATTTTGCCGATTAAGTTTTATTAATTTCTTAATGGGAATAGAGTGTGATTAACAAGAAAAAAGAATAGCGTAAATAGTTAAATTTATGCTATCCTTTTTTAGTCAATTCTACATCTACTTTTTAGCAAGGTAGAATTCTAAAAATCTTTTTAGTCATAATCATAAAAATTAAGTCTAAAATCCAAATTATGTTCCATCCGCAAATTAATCTTACGATAAATGCAACAATCTTACCTTCTTGTAGTCTAGTGATAGCGCCACAAATCCAAGAAGTAAATGGTATAATTGCCAAAATTACACTAACTATGTAACTTAAACCAAAGTAATCACTTTTACTTGCCATATATGTGAATCTCCTTTTATAAAATTCGTATACTACTATACAATAATATAATACATTTTATGCGACAAATAGTCAATAGTATTCCTAAATTTTAATAAAATTTTTTTGAAAAAGTTTGAATTTAAAGGCAAAATGTCTAATTATTAAGTATTTTAGCGGTTAATTTTAGCAAATCTTCTTTATTATTTAGATTAGGAGTAAATATGCATATATTTAAAAGCTTATTTAAAACTGTGCCTATTTTAGAGTGTTCTATTTCAAAGTTTTGATTTAAATCATTGCCGTTTATTTTTAAATCTTTAATGCAAAGTGGAACTTTTTCTTTTTGCATTTTTGTACGTTCTTCTTTTATTGCGTTGATTAGTTTTGTGTTGTTAAAAGCGGAAAGAATAAGAATTAAATCATCAATTACAATTTGATTTTTTATTATATATTTTCTTAGGTTTGAAATTTCATCTTTAAAATAAAACGCCTTTAAAAGTTTTGCATTATGTGAGGTTTCTTTATTGGATAGGTTAAGTGCATTTTTGCTAGACACAATTTGAATAAATTTATCAAAATCAATCTTTTGAACATTGTTAATTGTATTAAATAAGCAAATGAGAAAGCAAGATAATTTAAGGTGTTTTGGTAAATTGTTTCTAATTGGCAAAAAGTCTGTTTCGTTAAATTTCCATTTAAATTTGTCAATATGAAAAATTTTAGGCATTAAATG
>DJPS01000011.1:184-3251 GCA_002438625.1 Christensenella sp. UBA6406 | reverse complement strand
TTCAGTTGCAAAACGCACAAGTCTTAAAAGGCGTAAGCCATCTTCACTGAAAACTTTATCGGGAGTTTCAATAGTTTTAAGTGTGCGAGTTTTTATGTCTGCTATTCCATTATACTTATCATAAATTTCTCCGCTTAAAATATTGAAATATATGTCATTTATGGTAAAATCTCGCCTTGTTGCATCTTCACTTTTATCTACAACAAATTTGGAGTTTATAGGTTCGTGTGTGCCATTTAAATTGTAACTATCTTTTCTAAATGTCGTGTGTTGATAAACTTCATTTGGGGCAAAAATTTCCACTGTTCCCATTTTTATGCTTCTTATCTTTACATTGTAAATTGTTCCATCTAACCGCTCAAATATTTGCTCTATGCTAAGGCTAGATGCTATGTCAATATCATAATTTGGTAAATTCAAATAAGAGTTGCGAACATAACCGCCAACCAAATATAAATCAGTTTTTAAAATTCTTGCCAAGTTTTTTAAATTGCTAGATACCTTTATTGTCATTAATTTAATGCTCCTAAACGCTTATATGTTTTGTTATAAAAATTTTTATTTTAAATAAATAAAAATGCTTTACAAATTAATTTTATCAAATTTTTGCAAATTTATCAAATCTTATTTACATTTTATCAAATTTATTGTATATTAGATATATAGATTTTTGTTAAGATGCTAAATAATTTTATATAAATTTATTTCATTTTAGCAAAGTGCAAATAATAACAATATGTAAAAAGGAAAATATTATGTATCATATTATAGCAAACCCAAAAGCGGGTACAGGAAAAGGGCAAGAAGTTTTTGATGAAGTGTGTTCATATTTAAATGCGATGGGAATAAAATATAAAGCCTATTTAACAGAGTTTGCTGAGCATTCCATAGATTTAACTCACACTGCTCTTGCAGAAGGTGCAAGAATGATAATTGCAATAGGTGGTGATGGCACTTTTATGGAAGTTGCAACGGCAATAGGGGAAAGGGATGATGTTGCAATCGGATTTATCCCAGCAGGTAACGGAAACGATTTTGCATATTCAGCGGGCATTTCAACTAACCCACTTATTGCACTTGAAGACATTTTGAAAAATGTGGCAACTGAATTAGATTATATAAATTGCAATGGTGTTAAGTGTCTAAATGTGTGTGGAACGGGATTAGATACGGAAGTTTTAGAAAAGTACAATAAAATGCCAAAGCGTGGCAAATTTAGTTATGTTAAATGCCTTATAAAAGTGCTTACAAAATTTGACTATCATAGGCTTAAAATCAATATAGATAATTTGCAAACAATAGAAGATGATTATATGCTTGCTTCTTGTTGCAACGGAAAGCGTATGGGTGCAAAAATTAAGATATGTAACGAAGCAAGTTTAGAAGATAGTTTAATGGACTTAGTTGTAATAAAGAAATTCCCTAAATGGAAAATTCCATTCCTTTTCTTAACTTTCTTATTTGGTAAGCATTTAAATAAAAATTGGTGCATCCATATAAAATGTAAATATGTTAAAATTGAAAAAGCGGATGGTTCAAATATGATTGTAAATATAGATGGACAACTATTTGAAGCAAACAAATTAGAAGCACAAATTAAACCTTGTAAATTGCTTTGCCTAAATTAATAAAATTTAAAAAGAATTTTGGAATGAGTTTATATGAAAAAGGCGTTATATTTATCTTTAAGTTTTTCAAGAGATATTATTATTCATAATTTGCTAAATCAATACTTTGCTGATTTGGGAGTATATTATGTATGCAAATATCCAAGTTCTCCATGAGATGTTTACGCTATACTAAAAGGCGATGAAATTAAAAATTTTAATTATATCATTTTTGATGCAGATGTAAAAAAATGGTGAGATTTATATTGAATATAATTATTCAAATTCATTATTTAAAGAAGGCACGCCACACAATTTATGTTTAGATGATTTAAAAAATAATTTAAATTTTTTAAATAGTTATGTAATTTGCGATTGTGTAAACTCTACAAGCGATAAAATGACTTATGCTTTTAGCAAGGTTTCAAAGAGTTATATCGGGATGAGTAAGAAAATTTCACAACTAGATAATACAATATTTATTATGAAACTCTTTAATTGTATAGTAAAAGATAATTTACACATAAGCCAGGCATTAACAAGATTAGGGCGAACTTAAAATTGCAAATGTGTATAATTATTATCAAGGAGTTTATGATGAAAATAAATAATGTTTTGGTTGTGTCTTTGCCAAATGTTGATGGTTATGCGAAAAAATTGCCATTGAGCAAGTTCGTAGCAGGGTTAATGTTGTTTTTTTAAAAGTAAAAAATGTACAAGAATTTTTTGATGTGCTTTTAGATAAAAGCATTTTAGCGGATTTAATTATTATAGATGGACACGGAGAAAATGGAAAATTTATAACTTCTTATGATTGGGAAGAAAATGTATTTAATAGTTTTAACAGAAATAATTGTATAGTGTTGTCTTGTGCGTGTGAAACATTTGTTAAACAGTTTGCTGAAATGCTTTTTAGAAAAAATATAACTTACATTGCTCCACAAAAAGAAATTGAGCACACAAGCGAATTTGCTTTTGTCGTAAGGTTTGTGTATGAATCAATTAATAATGAAAGAGGTATAAAGGAAAGTTTTAAATTGGCAAGTGAAATAGATAATGAAACACAAATTTTTAAACTGATAGCAAAATAATTGAATTAAAATGCTATATTCAATTATTCTTGCTAATTGTAAAAGTAAGTGCAACAAAGTAATAAAAAAGAGTCCATAAAGACTCATAGTTAGTGTATAATATAAATACCAAACCAAAATACAAAGGACTATGAACTTTATGGACAAAATTAATTATATTATAAACTATGTGTCGTAAATTTTTAAACACCTTTAAAAATTTACGACACATAGTTTATGCTCTAAAATCATTTACTTTGTTGCACTTAACTTTATAATTTAGATTTAAGAAATTTTTAAAGTTTTTTCAAAAAAGTGTTGACAAATGAAAATAAAAATGATATCATATAGGAGTATCAAAGATATGTGGGGGTATAGCTCAGTTGGCTA
>DJPS01000011.1:0-121 GCA_002438625.1 Christensenella sp. UBA6406 | reverse complement strand
TCATCGGTTCGAATCCGATTATCTCCACCATTATTTTAAAATGATTGTCATTTGCAGTTGAATAAGTTAAATTACAAGTGATAATTCAAATATAGGAATGTAGCTCAGCTGGTTAGAGCAC
>DJPS01000059.1 GCA_002438625.1 Christensenella sp. UBA6406 | reverse complement strand
AAAATCAAATTAGGAGGTGAAAGAATGAAAATAAATTGGTTTCCAGGGCATATGGCAAAAGCATTAAAGATGATGGGAGAAGAAGTTAAAAAAGTTGATGTAATCATTTATGTTTTAGACAGTCGTGCCCCATTCTCTTGTGTAAATCCATCGTTTTTAAAAGTTATAGGGAATAAGCCTATTATTTACATTTTAAACAAGTGCGATATGGTTGATGCGGGCGAGTTAAAGCAGTGGCAAGTTGGCATTGCTAAAAGTAGCAACTGCAAGGTTTTGCCTATGAATGCAACAGAATCAAACGCTTCTAAGGTGATTGAAAGTTGTGTTAATGAACTTATGAAAGGAAAGGTGGATTGGTATCTATCAAAAGGTGCAAAGATAACCTTGCGTGCAATGATAATTGGCGTGCCGAACAGTGGCAAAAGCACACTTGCGAACAATTTAAACGGAAAGAGCAAGGCGGTTACGGGAAACAAAGCAGGCGTAACAAGAACAAAGCAATGGATAAAGATTGGCAAATATATGGAAGTTTTAGATACGCCAGGCACGCTATGGCCAAATTTGGAGAACAATGAAACGGCGTTAAATCTTGCTTTTATTGGGAGCATAAAGGAAGAAGTTTTAGACAGGAACGAACTTGCCCTTGCACTTGTAGAAAAATTAATAAAAATTGATTCCGCTTGTTTAATCGAGCGTTATGGAATTGAAATAGGCGAAAAGACACCGCTAGAAACTTTGGATGCTATTGCAAGTGCAAAGGCGTTTAAACTTAAAGGCGGGGACATTGATTATGACAGGGTTTGTCAAATGATTTTAAATGATTATAAAAAAGGCAAATTGACAAATAAAATTTTAGATAATGTGGAGTGCGTGAAATGCTTTTAATTCCAAAGCAAGGGCGAAAAGATGTTGAAGGTAAGGAGTTAGAAAAACGCATAAGGATGTGTTTAAAAGCTCATAATCTTATAATGAAAAAACGCAATTATGTTTGTCCTGTTGCAGAGATAGACATTATAGCAGAAGGCGAAAATGGTTTGCTTGTGTTTGTTGAAATAAAGGAGCGAAACAGCAAAACTTTTGGCGAAGGTAGGGATGCGATTGATGCAAATAAAAAATTTAGAATGCGAAGTGCATGTGCATATTATCTTAAATATGTTGTTAAGGAAAGTAGGCAAGTTAGATTTGATTTAATGGAAATTTATCAAGGCATTCCATCTTATATGGAAAACATATTTTAGAAGTATGGTTATATGTGGTTTGGTTTTGCTGAAAGGTTAAAAAATTAAATTAATTCATTGCTATAATTTATAAAAAATCATTTATTAAAAATTCATTTTAAGAAAAATTTAAAAAATCTATATACAAAATGCAAATTATATGATATAATAAGCAATAAAATTAAGTTGAATTAAATATAAAAACAAAATTTTAAGGAGTAAAAATGAAAAGAATTGCAATAGTTGAATTAGATGTTAGGGGATGCAAGATGGTTGTTGCTGAATACAATGATAATGCTCTTGTCAATGTGCTAGATGAAATGGGCGAGCCATTAAACTTGTGGGCAGACATAGAAGCGGACAATGTTATAAAGCCAGCAAGGACATTGGAAACGATTGGCATTTTGCAAAATTTTCAAAGATATGTAACAATTTATAAGGTAGATAAGACTGTTGCTTATTGTACAAGTGCATTTAAAGATGTAAAGAACCACCGCAGTTTTATAGAAGAAGTGAACAGCGAAACAATTTTCAAGTTTGACATTTTAGGCGATGACAAGGTTGAAACTGCTGTGCATCTTTTAAATGCAAACACAATGGAGCAAATTAAGGGCGTTGTTATAAATGTGCAAGATGAATATATCAACATTATAAAATACAATAGGCGTAATATTATGGACAGTTGCAGATTTAATTTTGGTACGCTAACACTTGCAAGAAAGTATGAAAATGAAGATAAGTTGACTCCAGCACAAAAAATGGATAGAATGGTAGAGTTCGCAAAGAAAGAGTTTTCTAAAATTGATATATTCAGCAGTGAAGAAGAGGAATATAAAAGAATAGGAATGGGAAATGCTTTTATAAATGTGGGCAGGCTAACCAGAATGGGGACAAAATATCCGCTTAATTTAGAGCATAATTATGAACTTACCATAGAGAATTTTACTAAGGCATATAATGTTGTTAAAAATATGGATGTTGACAAGACTAAGAAGATTAAGGGCGTAAGTGGCGAGCGTGCAGATATGGTAGCAAGCGGATTTGCCATTGTTAAGGCTTTAATGAGTGTTTATGGTGTGAATGTATTTGCTATAAACGAGTTAAGTGTTGCGACAGGTGTTTTATATAATGAAATGAACAGCATTTTTGGTGATAGACCCATTGGCGACATTTTAACGCAAAGTTTAGAAACTTGCAATGCGTTTTATGATAAAGAAGAGAATGAAAGCAAGAATATTTATGTTTATGCAAATGATTTGTTTGAGGAGTTAAGAGTTTTACATAGATACACGAAATCACAACAAAAAGTTTTAAGAATTGCATCATATTTAGCAAATTGTGGAAAAAGAATCAATGCACGCAACTTTGAAAGAACGGGCTTTCCTATTGTTGTGAATAGTGAAATTTATGGTGCAACGCATAAAGAACTTGTGCTTGCGGGGTTTGTTGTGGCAAGCCAAAATTTGGATGACTTTGATTTCTCTAACTGGGTAAGATATAAAGATATGGTGGATGAAGAAGATTTGGACATCGTTAAGAAATTGGCTGTTATTGTTAAAATTTCTAGGCTTATAGATAAATCTAAAACTTGCGACCACATTGTGTGTGATGTTTTGGGTGATAAGTGCATTTTGAACATTGTGCCAAAGGTAGATTGCAACTGCATTTTAGAAGATGTTAAAAAGGCGGGGGCAGATTTTAGGCGTGCATTTAATAAGCAACTTCAAGTGCTTTAATGTTTGGTTGCTGTGTTTAAAGTTGAAAGCTATAAAGTATAAATGTAAATGCAGATTAAAAAATATAATGCAAAAATAAATTAGATGAAAAAATTGCATAGATAAATTAATTTTTGCTTTTATTAAATTAAGAATTATATTTTCATTTTTATAATAAATAAAATTTTTGCATATTTTTGCAAATTTGGAAATTGTGCGTAAGATAAGTGGCAAAGTATTTGTTGAGAGGTGCGTATGAATTATACTGAAATTTTTATAAAATTAGGTGATGCAGAAACTTGCATATACAAAAAAGGTGGCGGGCTTGTTTTAAAAGAGGCATCGCTTATTGCATTTAGCAAAAAGGGCAAGAAGATTGTGGCGGTTGAAGTGGGCGACAGTGCAAAGGAGTTGCTTGGCAAAACAGATGGCTCTATATGGGTTGAAGCACCTATAAAGAATGGGGTTATAGCAAATTTAGAACTTGCTAAACTTTTGCTTTCTAAACTGCTTAAACTTGCACTTGTAGATTATGCAAAAGTTAGGAAGATTAAGGCAACATTTTTGGTAAATTGCAGTTTAACAGCGGAAGAAAAAAGAGATTATGAAATTTTGGCAATGGATGTGGGGATATATAACTATACATTCATTCCTAATGTTGTTGCGTGTCTTGTTGGTGCGGGGGCTAACATAGAAGAAGTAAGTGGCAAAATGGTTATAGATTTTGGTGCGGATACGACAGAGATAGCAGTTGTAAGCAAGTGTAGCATTGTAAATGGACATTCTATTGAACTTGGTGGCTCTATAATTGATAGTGCGATTGCAAGTTCTATCTTTGAAACATTTAATGTTGTTATAAGCGATTCTATAGCAGAGAAAATAAAGAAAGAAATTGGTTCATTGCATCCACAAGACATAGCAAACATAACATTCACAGGTTATGATGCTCTTACAAGGGTTAGCAGAGAAAACACAGTTTTTGCAAAAGATTTATATCAAATTTTTGATGTGTTTTATGAAAAAATTTTGGATGGCGTTGAAATAGTTTTAAATCAATTAAGTGCCGATTTATTGAATGATATTGCTAAAAATGGCATATATTTGGTGGGTGGCAATGCTAAGGTTACGGGCATAGAAAGTTATTTTAGAAAGAGATTAAATGTGCCAATTACAACCTTTGAACAAAGCGAACTTGTCTGTATGGATGGGGCAAAAGTGTTAATTGATAATGATAAATTGCTATCAAAAATTGTAACAAACAATTAAATTTTGTCTTATATTGTTGCAGTGGTTAAAAATTATTATTTAATCACTGCTTTTTTATATTTTTAATGCTATAATTTGCCTTGTAAATTAAAAATAGATAAAAAATCAATATATAAAAATTTATTGTAATTCAAATAAAATATAAAATAAAAAATCAAATTAAAAAATGGTTTAAGATTATGTATATATTTAAGGAGAGATTATGGCTAGAAAAATTGTTATAACATCAGGGAAAGGTGGGGTTGGAAAGACAACAGTTTGTGCAAACGTGGGGAATATGCTTGCCAGCAGTGGCTTTAAGGTTGTGGTTATGGATTTAGACATAGGGCTAAACAATTTAGATGTTGTGCTTGGGGTTGAAAGTAAGGTGGTTTTTGATGTTTTTGATGTGCTTAGCGGAAGGTGTCGTGCAAGGCAGGCTTTAATTCAAGATAGTCAAAATCCATATTTATTCATTATGCCAAGCAATCATTCTAATGTAAATTTAAGCAAAGCGGAGATAAAGCGGGTTGTTGGCGAGTTGGATGAGTTTTTTGATTACATATTGATAGATTGCCCCGCAGGCATAGAGGATGGTTTCCATAGGGCTGTGTCAGTTGCAGATGAAGCGATTGTTGTTGTAACGCCACACATTTCAAGTTTAAGAGATGCGGATAAAGTTATAACGATTCTTTTAAGTTTGGGCATTTCAAACATTTACGGCATTGTAAACAGAGTTAGGGGCGATTTGGTTGTTGGTAAAGAAATGCTTTCAGTTGAAGACATTTATGAACTTTTGCAAATTAAAATGATAGGGGCAATCCCCGAAGACGATGCGATTGGCACGCTTTCAAGTATTGGCGGAACGGTGGGCAATAAATGCGATTCCGCACGTGCGTTTGATTTAATTGGTGAAAACATTGTTGAGGGGAGTTCAAAAATTTACGATTGCACTTTAAATTATAGGGGCATTTTAGGCTTAATCAAAAGAAAGTTAAAAAAGAAAATTTAATAAAAATTAATTTAAAAGCAAAAATAAAAGCAAAGCAAAATTATAAAAGGAAATAAAAATGAATAAAGCAAAAATTGGGTTTGATAGAATGGCAAACATAATTCAAAATGATAAAAAGTTAGCAACAAACGAAGCAATTAACGAAGTGTTAAAGGCGGATATCATAAACATTTTAAAGCACTATTTTAATCTTATAGATTCAACTGCCGAAGTTGAAATTGATGTGCTATCTCAAAACGATATGAACATTTATTTTGCAGTTAAAGCAACAAGAATGAAAGAGTTTTTTATGGCTTAAATCTAACAAATAAAAAAGTTAAAAACAAAAATTGATAAAAAAGTAAATTAAATAAATATTTATTTTAAAATGAAAAATATTTAAAATTTTTGCATATTTTTCTTTTTATGCTAGATTTCATTATAAATTTATGCTAAAATAAAAGGAAGAAGTCTAAATAAAAATTAAAACAAAAGTGGATTATAAAAATGAGATTGTTGGATAAAGTTGAAGTGTTAAGGGACAGTGAAGAATATGCGGAAAACGGCGTGTTTAAAGGAATGATAGGCACAATCATAGATGCGGAAATTAGGGACAACTGCTTTCACGTTGGTTTTATAGATGAAAGATGCAAAGATAAAGAATTTATGAGTATAGAAAGCAATTTTCTAAGCCTAAATGAAGATGTTTTTTGTCCTATTAAAATAAAAGATTTAAAACTTATCAAAGATAATCATTGCTCTGATGAAATTATTTTAGATTCCATTCCCCGCCACAATCCAAACTGGTGGTGTAAGGTGGAAAATGGCATCATAATAAATTTAAAAGGCGAAAAGAAAAATAAAATTCCTTTTGATTATGATAGCTAATTGTTAAATAAAGGACGAGTGAAAAAATGAGATTGTTAGATGATGTAAGAGTTATAAATGATAACTATCTAAACGAAGGAATACATAAGGGAATGATTGGCACAATTTTAGATGCAGACATAAGGTGGAATAGTTTTTGTGTTAATTTTCAAGACCAAAGAGTTTATGATAAAGAATTTATGAGTAATAAAGAAAATATTTTCAAATTAAAATCCGATATTTATACGGCAATTAAAATAGAAGATTTAGAACTTGTGCAGGATAATCATTTTACGGATGAAGATTTGGTAAAGAGTTTGCCCGAGCAATATAAAGATTGGTGGTGTAAGGTTGAAGATGGTTATATAATGAATGCATTTGGGAAGAAGAAAAATAAAATTCCGTATGATTATGATAGTTAGAAAAAACTTAAAACTGATTAAAAATGTCACAAAACATTGATTTTGAGAAATTCTGCTGATAAAATGGTTATGAAAATAATAAAAATATTTTCAAATAAAAAACATAGAAGGAGAATTAAAAAAATGAATGCTTTAGATAAAGTTGTGGGCAACTGGATTCAAATCAGAGACTATAACACTGAATTGTCAATAGATTGCTATGCCTATGATACGGGAGTAATTGAAGGAACAACAGATAATCATTGCGTAAAGTGTGTGGCAATAAATAAATGTTGGTTTAAAAATGAAGAAGGGAAGAGACCACCAAAATTTGATTATAGTGAAATTGATGTAAAAGATTTTGTGTCTAGGGGGTTAAAATTTGGAACGCATCATCCAAATTGTCATTGTGTAGATGTGCCAGTTTATCCAAGCAGTCCAGAAGAAATAGAGATAATTATTCCAAACGGAAAAATCCCTTATCTATTCAAATCTAAAGGTGAATGGGTTGAAGCAATGGGTTACGGCAAAGATTTTTATGATAAGTTTGTAGAGGTTCTTTTAGAAAAGACAAAGGAATCATATTTTTATGGTAATTATTATGTTGTGAACTGGTCAAATTATGGATGTAAAGTAAATATAAATGTAGACATACCAGGAGCAAACATTAAAGCTGGAAGAATTTATAAATTAAAAACTAATTATATGGTGTTTCCTAATGGTAAATTAAAATTGAATACACCAATAGGAGGGTGGCAAGAATGAGATTGTTGGATGATGTAAAAGTAATAAATGATAACTATATAAACGAAGGAATACATAAGGGAATGATTGGTACAATTTTGGATGCCCCAATATTTGATAACCGCTTCTTTGTTAATTTTCAAGACCAAAGAGTTTACGATAAAGAATTTATGAGTAAAGAAGAAAATATATTTAAATTAAAAGATGACATTTACACAACAATTAAAATAGAAGATTTAGAACTTGTGCAGGATAATCATTTTACAGATGATGATTTATCAAAAGGGTTGCCAGAAGAACATAAAGATTGGTGGTGCAGGGTTGAAGATGGTTATATAATGAATGCATTTGGGAAGAAGAAAAATAAAATTCCGTATGATTATGATAGTTAAATAAATTGCGTTTGAATTAAGTTGTAAAAAAATTTAATATTTTTGCAACTTTTTTTATAAAAGTACTTTTCATAATGGCGAAAATGTGATAAAATATAGTGATTTAGTTATAAGCATAACCTTTTATGGTTATGTTTTTGTAATTGACAAGCAAATGTGCTTTATTAGTAAAAATAAATAAAATAATTTTGCATTTTTAAAAGATTTTGATTAAATTAAGGAGAGAAAAAGAAGAAATGATAAACGAGAAGATTAGAAATGTAGCGATAATTGCCCACGTTGACCACGGTAAAACATCACTAGTTAATGAAATGTTGAAACAAGGCGGAGTGTTTAGGGATAACCAAGAAGTTGCGGATAGAGTTATGGATAACAACGCCATAGAAAAAGAGCGTGGCATAACAATTTTGGCAAAGAACACGGCTTGTGCTTATAAGGGTGTAAAGATTAATGTCATAGACACACCAGGGCACGCAGACTTTGGCGGAGAAGTTGAAAGAGTTTTGAAGATGGTTGATGGCGTGCTTTTGGTTGTTGACGCATTTGAAGGTCCAATGCCACAAACAAGATTTGTTTTGCAAAAGGCATTAGAGTTAAACCTTAAAGTTATAATTGTAATCAATAAAATTGATAGACCAGATGAAAGAATCACCGAAGTTGTAGATGAAGTTTTAATGCTTTTAATGGAATTAGATGCAACAGATGAACAACTTAACAGCCCTATTGTTTATGCAAGTGCAAGAAATGGCGTAAGTAAACTAAATATGGCAGATGAAGCAAAAGATTTCACTCCATTATTTGAAACAATTTTAAATCATATTGACCCACCAAGTGGCGATGAAAACGCACCACTTCAAATGCTTGTTTCAGCGTGCGAGCCAAACGACTTTGTTGGTAAACTTGCAATAGGAAAGATAACAAGAGGAAATATGAGGGTAAATCAACAAGTTACGCTATGCAACTGGCACAACCCAGAAGTGAACAGCAAAACTAAGGTTGTAACGATGTATCAATTTGAAGGATTAAAGAGAGTTCCAGTTGAAACATCAACAGTGGGCGACATTGTCCTTGTTGCAGGCGTTGAAGGTGTAAATATTGGCGACACAATTTGCGACAGTAGTTTGGTAGAACCACTTCCTTTTGTTAAGATTTCAGAACCAAGCGTGGAAATGACATTCTCAGTTAATGACAGTCCATTTGCAGGTAAAGAAGGTAAATTTGTAACTTCAAGGCATTTAAGAGATAGACTTTATAAAGAAAAGGACAGAGATTTATCTTTAAGAGTTACAGATGGTGCGACAAGCGAACAATTTAAAGTTTGCGGTCGTGGAGAAATGCATCTTGCCATTTTAATTGAAAATATGAGAAGGGAAGGCTATGAATTCCAAGTAAGTATGCCAAGAGTTTTGTATAAAGAAATTGATGGCGTTAAATGCGAACCTATGGAAAAATTAGTCATTGATGTGCCAGAAGAAAGCGTTGGCGTTGTAATGGAAAAAATGGGCGTAAGAAAAGGCGAGTTACAACAAATGACACCACATCAAAATCGTATGAGAATAGAATTCAAAATCCCTGCAAGGGGCTTGTTTGGCTATAAGAGCGAGTTCTTAACAGATACGAAAGGTGAAGGAATTATGAACTCTATTGGCATAGGTTATGAACCATATAAAGGCGACATTGTAAGAAGAACAACAGGTTCTTTAATTGCACACGAATCAGGCGAGGCGGTTCAATATGGATTGTTCAATGCACAAGAAAGAGGCTCTTTATTCATTTTGCCAGGCACACCTGTTTATGCGGGAATGGTTGTTGGTTCTAACCCTAAAAATGAAGATATTGTTGTTAATGTTTGTAAGAAAAAGCACTTATCAAACTGCCGTGCAAGTGCAAGTGATGATGCATTAAGGCTTATTCCTATTCAACCACCTACACTAGAAGCATCTTTGGACTTCATTAGTGATGATGAATATTTGGAAGTTACACCAAAGAGTTTAAGAATAAGAAAGATTGTTTTAGACCACGCAGAAAGAGCAAGAAACAGAGCAAGGGGAGTTAAAGTAGGTGAATAAAAGGGATTTTTCAAGCAATTTTAATTACTTTTTAAAGGCAATTTTAATTGCTTTTATTCCTATTATGGTCATTGTTGTTGTCTTAACACCTTATGTTTCAAACCTTGTGCTTTGGCTTATAACTTTCGCACTTATTGTTTTAACATTAGTTGTATCATATGTTTTAAAAATTAAAGTGTTTGACAAAAAGAAAGAAGAAAAAAAGAAAACCAAATTTGACCCATTTTCAGATTAAACTAAAATGTGTGTAAATGGTTTTATCAGTTGAAAAAAGTTTTCTTTTGTGTTATAATGAACAATAGGATAAAATATTAATTAAAAGGAGTAAAATCGTATGGTAAGAAAGGTAAACAACAATGCCCCTAGAATGATGCCACATAGCAACGAAGCAGAGCAAAGTGTTTTGGGTGCAGTTTTGATTGATGATAACGCATCAATTACAGTGTTTGCTGTTTTAAAAGAAGAAGATTTTTACTCTGAGGTTCATCAAATTTTATTTAATGAAATGTATGAACTTTACAACGCAAACAAGCCAATAGATTTTGTTACGCTTGTCAGTGCGGTTGAAAAAAGTGGAAATTTAGAGGCGGTTGGCGGGTTTGAATATATAAGCCAATTAACAAACATAATGCCAAGTGCTGAAAATTTGGAATATTATATAGATATTGTTAAAAAGGATAGTTTGCGTAGAAAACTTATTGAAGTTGGGCAACAAATTATAACAAAATCGTACGAAGCGGATAGCGAAGATGCTATGGATAATGCTGAAAAACTTATCTTTGATATAGGAAAAAGCGAAGAGCGTGGCGAAATTGTTAAAATTTCAACAACTATTGATGATGTTATAAGCAAATTTGAATTAATACAAAAAGATAAATCCGCACTTAGGGGAATCACAACGGGTTTTTATGGGCTAGACAAAATAACGAACGGCTTGCAACGAAGCGACTTAATTTTAATTGCTGCCCGTCCTGGTGTGGGTAAAACAAGTTTCACAATGAATGTTATAACAAATGCCGCTTTGGCTGGCTACAAGTGTGCGGTGTTCTCACTAGAAATGCCTAAAAGTCAAATAACGCAAAGAATTTTATGTTCGCTTTCTTGCGTGGATATGAGCAAGACTTTAAGCGGAAATATGGATTCAGCCGAATGGGAAAGAATGCTAAAAGCAAGCGAGCAGTTGAAACAACTTGAAATCTATGTTGATGATAATTCAATGACAAATCCGATTGAAATTTTAAAAAAGTGCAGGCGACTTCAAAGAGAACACGGGCTAGACCTTATAATGATAGACTATTTGCAACTTATGTCATCTCCTAAACAAGTGGAGAGCAGACAGTTGGAAATCAGTGGATTCACAAGGGCTTTAAAAATTGCTGCCAAAGAATTAAATGTGCCTATTTTGGTTCTTTCGCAACTTAATCGTGCGGTGGAATCAAGAAAGGACCATACGCCAATGCTTGCCGATTTAAGAGAGTCAGGAAGTATAGAGCAAGATGCGGACATTGTTATGTTTATCAATCGTATGGATATGTATGCCGATTATCAAGGCGAACCAAATGTGTGCGAACTTATAATTGCTAAGCACCGTAATGGTGAGCAAGGCGTTGTGCCTTTAAGGTGGCGTGGCGAGTATGTAACATTTGTTAGCGTAAATAAAGATGCAGATGCGGAAAGTTTGGAAAACTCTGCACCAACAGTTTCGCACAAGAAGAAAAAAGATGAAGTTGTGTTTAATAAGTTAGAAAAAATGGAAGAAACCGAAATTGATGATGTATTTTAATTAAAATAAAATGTAAATCAATTTAATTGAAAAGATTTAAAGATAAACGAAAACAGATTAAAAATTAATTAAATAATGAATTATATATATTAATCATTTTTATTAAAAATATGCATTTATCCGCATTTTTAGCGGTTATTTATGTGGTTTTTAAGTTTACAAAGGGAGATTTAAAGGAAGATTATGAAAAAATTAACGCCAAAAGAACTTTATGAAATGTGGATAGGATTTTTTAAGGAAAAGGGACACGTTGAGATACCTAGTGCAAGTGTCATTCCTGAAAACGATGCATCAGTGTTGTTTACCATAGCGGGGATGCATCCGCTTGTTCCGTATTTACTTGGCGAAAAGCATCCAAAAGGCACAAGGCTTTGTGATGTGCAAAAGTGCATAAGAACAAATGATATTGAGTCTGTTGGAGATGCCAGCCATTTAACAATGTTTGAAATGTTAGGGAATTGGAGTTTGGGCGATTATTTCAAAAAGGAAATGATACCGTGGAGTTTTGAGTTTTTAACAAGTGAAAAATACTTAAATATTCCTATTGATAGACTTGCCGTTACAGTGTTTGAAGGCGATGAAACTTGTCCAAGGGATGAAGAAGGGGCAAATCTATGGCTTCAAGCGGGCGTTAAGAAAGAAAATATATTCTTCCTTCCTAAAAAGGATAACTGGTGGGCTTTGGGCTCAGGGGTTGGACCGTGCGGACCAGACACCGAAATGTTTTACGATACGGGCAAGCCAAAGTGTTGTGAAAGTTGTTCACCAGCGTGCGATTGTGGAAAGTATTTAGAAATATGGAACGATGTGTTTATGCAATATAGGGTTGAAACAGCGGGTGGAGAATGCAAAGAACTTGCACAAAAGAATGTGGACACAGGTATGGGATTAGAAAGAGTGATTTGCATATCTAATGGTGTTCAATCTGTTTATGATAGTGTTATATTTGCAGATGCAATTAAGACTATAGAAGAAATAAGTGGAAAATCTTATGCGGATGAAGAGAATAAGAAAGCGTTTAGGATTATTGCCGACCATATGAGAACGGCAACAATCATTATGGGCGATGAAAAGGGCATAGCTCCAAGCAATGTTGGGCAAGGCTATGTGCTTAGAAGGCTTATAAGGCGTGCAGTTAATTATGCAAGAAGGCTTGGCATAAAGGCGGAAGATTTAGTTAAGGTAAGCGAATCATTTATAAATTATTTTACCGCATATAATCCGTTTGTTTATGGCTCACTTGAAAAGAATAGGGCATTTATAATAGATGAATTAAATAAGGAAATCAACAAATTTTCGCAAACTATTGTTGCGGGAACAAAAGAGTTTGAAAAGCAAATTGCAAATTTAAGTGGCAAAATGATGGATGGACAAACTGCATTTAGACTTTATGACACATTTGGTTTTCCGCTTGAACTTACTGTTGAACTTGCTGGTGAGTGCGGGGTTGATGTGGATGTGGATGGTTATAACAAGGCATTTGAACATCATCAACAAATTTCAAGGCAAGGGGCAGAGCATCTCTTCAAGGGCGGATTAAGCGAGGCTAATGAAGTTACTGCAAGGTTACACACTGCAACGCATTTGCTTTTGGGGGCTTTGCGTTCAACATTTGGGGATGATATTTATCAAAAAGGAAGCAACATAACGCCAGAAAGGTTAAGGTTTGACTTTAATTTTGATAGGAAGTTGTTGCCAGAAGAGTTGAAGAAGTTGGAAGATATTGTAAATCAAGCCATCGCTGATGAAGTTGAAATAACTTGCGAAGAAATGCCACTAGAAAAGGCAAGAGAAAGCGGTGCATTAGGCGTGTTTGGAAACAAATATGGCGATGTTGTAAAGGTCTATACAATGGGTAAATATAGTAAAGAAATTTGCGGGGGTCCACACGCTAAGAATACAAAGGAATTGCACCATTTTAAAATTGTTAAAGAAGAAAGCAGTTCAAGTGGCGTAAGAAGAATAAAAGCAATTTTGGACTAATGAGATAATTTAAAAATTGATATAAATCAATATAAAATCAAATTGAAATAATTAAATTTAATCATTTTAAAAAGTGATGAATAATAAATAATAGAAAATAAAATAGAATTAAATCAAATTACAAAACAAAGAAAAAATTTACCTAAATTTAAATTACAAAGGAGATAAATAAAAGTGAAAGAGTTTTTTAAAGACAACCTTATTGTTTGGGTTTGGATTTTTGTTGCAATATTTATAGAGTTGTTTAGCATAACTTTTGCAAATTGTGCACCATACTTAACAAGTCCGCTTTATTCACTTGCGTTGCTTGTTGTTTGTGCATTAGTTTTAACGCTTATTAAAAATCAAATTGCAAAAGGAGTTGTTGCAAGTGTGTTTGTTGTTGGACAGATTGTTATGTGCGTTGGCTTTATTTATATGTATGAATCAAATGGAACATTTTTTGATTTCAGTATGATAAATATGAGAAACGATGCAAGGGGAACAATAGAAGATTTAACATTTAACACTTTGCAACTTTGGATTTTGGTGCCACTTGCTTTGGCATTTATAGGAATGGTTGTTGGGCTTTTGGTTTATAGGAAGAAAAAGGCAATAACAACAAATGCTGTTAATAAAAAATATAAGTTAATTTCAAGCATTTTAACGGGTGTTTTGGTGGCAGTTTTAGTTGTTGTGCCTATTTACAGCGGTTATCAGTCAAGTAGGCAAAGTTATGTGCAAATGCTTTATAACCAATACGATTCAAAATATCAAAGTGTGGGCATAACAG
The DNA here is from genome assembly GCA_002438625.1 of Christensenella sp. UBA6406. Lineage (GTDB taxonomy): Bacteria > Bacillota > Clostridia > Christensenellales > UBA1242 > UBA4647. The sequence goes on along the minus strand of DJPS01000059.1, from coordinate 2,605 downwards.
GCAATGCGATTAGTGAAGTTTTAAGCGGTGTTTTGGCACAAAGAGTGGACACAAGCGATGTTGATAAGTTGGACAGTTATCTATACGGAGATGACGATGCGGATAAAAGCGATTATTTGCTAGAAACAAGCAAGTATAACGGCATAAGCAAGGGTAACAATCTAATTATGCTTATGGTGGAATCATTTGATTGGTATCCACTAACTTGGTACGATGCGGAAACAATTAAAAAGATATATCCTAATATTACAAAGTTGTTTGGTGAAAGTTTGGTAATGAATAACTTTTATTCAAGAGAAAAGACGGATACGACAGAAAACAATGTGCTTTATGGGTCTAATCCTACCGCTAAATATATAAACTATGATTTCCCTAAAAATAGTTATCCATATTCTCTTGCGAATATGTTTAAAGAGGCAAATAGTGAAGCAGTGGTTAATGCATTCCATCAAAATAACGCATCATTCTACAATAGAAGTGTGAGTCTGTCTTATGCGGGTTTTGAAAAGTTTTATGCTATTGAAGAAATGGAAAAATATGGTGTGGTAAATACGCTTGGTAACGATGATTGGGATAAAGGTGAAAGGACAAAAGATAGTGAAACTGTTAAACATATGGTTGAAGTTATGTGCCCAACTGATAAGCAGTTTATGACATATTATTTAACATTTGGAATGCATGGTTATTATGAACCTAGGGAAGGCTTTAAGAACTTTACATATGTAGACAAGGCGGGCGAAGAATATGAAAATGGTTATTATGGCTATTTTGATGCACTTAATGTTTTCCCTGAAGTTGAAGGCAATAAAAAGGCAAATTATTTAAGAACATATGCCGCTTGTGTGCTTGATTTTGATGTGGCACTTGGATATTTAATGGATTATTTAGAAAGCACTGGGCTAGATGAAAACACAACACTTGTGCTTTATGGCGACCACAACACTTATTATAACAATTTGTCATATTATGCAAAAGGAATAAAGGAAACATATAACAGCGAGTTATATAGAATACCTTGCATAATTTATGATAAAAAATTAGTGTCTCAATATAAATTGGATAATGGCGATGCGTGCGTTGATTATGTAATAGGAAACGATAAGGCAGAAGCAGGCAAGTGCTTAACATTAAATAAATTTACAACTGCTATTGATATGATTCCAACAGTTTTAGATTTGTTTGGCATTAAGGGTTGGAGAAATCTTTATTTAGGTAATTCATTCTTTACGGAAAAAGAAAGTATTATTCATTCAAGGGCGTATGGCATTTTTGTAACAGATAAATTAATTTGCTATTCTGTTAATAATTTGCTTTACACTTGCGATGGATTTACAAAAGAAGATAAAGAAGATTTTATTGAAAGAGCGAAAGAAAATTTAATAAGGCAAGAATATCTAGATAAAATTTTCTATTCAAATTATTTTAAAAATCATCAATATAAATCTTTAATTGAAAATGAAAGTGTTTAAAAATTAAAGTAAAATGGTTAAATTTTAAAAAGTAAATTAAAAAATAAAAAAATGGTGGCATTTATAAAAATAGATTGCTATCATTTTTTTAAGTAAAAAAAGTTTTTAAAGTCTTATTTTATTGTTTTTGGTTTTAAATCTTTATTTATTTGAATAAACATAAATTATGAAAAATATTTTAAGCGTAGTTTTAAGTAAAAAGATTTTATTTGTTTCAATCATTGCATTTTTGTTTGTTTGCCTATTTTGCGTGGGTTTCTTTTGTTATAGGACGGTTAATGTCTCAACACCCATAACTCAATATGTTGTTGTCATAGATGCGGGGCATGGTGGCATAGATGGCGGTGTCGTTGGAGCAAGCGGGGAAACAAAGGAAAGCGATGTCAATTTGGCATACAGTTTATGTTTGGGTGCATATTTTGAAGGACTAAATTTTAAAGTTGTTTATACAAGGAAAGATGATAACGGACTTTATAGCGAATTTGCCAAAAACAAAAAAACTGATGATATGAAAAAGCGGGAGAAGATTATAAATGAAGCAAAGGCAGATTTAGTCATTTCAGTGCATCAAAACGGCTTTACCTTGCCAGACCAGCGGGGCATAACGGCGTTTTACAAAATAGGGAGCGAAAGTAGCAAGGATTTGGCAAACTGCATTCAAAACCGCTTTAAGCAAAAAATAGAATATGCAAGAAAAGAAGCACTTGCGGGAGATTATTTTATTTTAAATTGTTCAAACACAACTAGCGTTTTAATTGAGTGTGGGTTCTTAACAAACCCCGATGAAGAAGTGCTTTTAAAGGATAAAAACTATATGAACAAAGTTTGCCACGAAATCTTTTCCGCTTGTGTTATGTATTTTGTGGAAAATAGAAAGTTAGAATTTTAGGCAATAGATTTTAATAATTTTATTAAATAAATTTATCATTTTAAATTTTAGCAATTTGCATATGTTTAAAATTAGAAATGTAAATATGAATAATTGTTGAATTGATTTAATAATAATTAAACTTTTTGCCTTATATGCTTGTAAAATAAATGAATTTAGGTTAAAATAAATGTATGAAAATTAATTTAAGTAAAAATAAAGTTTTAGGAAAAACAAAAGATATCAAAACCATAAAAGTTGTTGCAAT
>DJPS01000036.1 GCA_002438625.1 Christensenella sp. UBA6406 | reverse complement strand
CACTGCCAAAACACAAACGCAATTCATAAATATGCTAGAAAATCTTTTATACTTTTGCTTCATATTCACTTCTTCCCCTTTATTAAAAATATATTGAATTTATTTTTCATTTATTTATATGTTCTATTTATATGTTCTCGTTTATTCAAGTGCCTAATTTAAACTATGGCAAACTTACGCCATTTTCAGTTTTTATTATACAATAAAATTAAAAAAATTGCAATCATTATTGCAACTTTCTTTAAAATTTTTAATTGATTAAACAAATTTTAAACAAATTATATGCTTTTACTCTTAAAAATCTAAAAACTATAAAACAACAACATTAAATTTGTTTAAATTATAATTATTTTATTTTGCTATTATTTACTTAAAATTTTGCCATCCGCCGTATCTAACACAATAGAATAAATGTTGCCACTTACATCTACAATACCTATGTAATAATAATAAATATTTAAAACTCCGCTAGGGTCTGAAATTACCTTAACATAACATTCGCCATTAAACTTGCCATTTTCAATTAAGCCTTCTATAATGCCCTTCATATTTTCTAGCCCTATGTCAAGTGCTTCTTCAAAACTTAGCCCCCATTTAGAATTTAGATTGGTTGGCGTAAAAGTGAATTCCATATCATTCACATTTATAGTTACATTTATTTCGGCATTATTGTCAAGTAAAATGCCTAAGTCTGTAACAAATGTGCCATCGCACGGGTTAAGTTCTAAAACGCCTTGATATTCAGTTCCGTTAATTTTTGCCGTAAAACTTGGGTCGCTAATGCCATTTAAAGTTGTTTTAAAAATTAAAAGTGTAAATGGCTTCATTTCGTTATGAACGCCATCTAAATTATACGGATTTTCCCTTGTGCCTGATGACAACTTTAAATTAACATTGTCGTTTGTAGAATCAACAAAGAAACTTACGCCATTTTCGCTTACATTATTTTTTGCTAGCTTCATTGGTTCTACCTTAAAAAACAATTCGTAACACAATATAATTAATGCACAAAAAACGACCATTCCAAGTGTGAACCACAATATTTTTTTGCCCTTTCTTTTCATATTAACTCCTTAAAAAAATTAATGTTGCATTAATAAAAATTAAAATAATTGCTTAAAATGATTTTTATATATTTTTTAAAATAAATTATACTTTCAAACCTTTTCACTCTCTTAGCCACAACAATTTTAAAATTTTTAATGCTTGTACATTTACATATATGAAAAGCAAAACAAAAAAAGACTAAATTTATAAAATAAAATTATTTAGCCTTTTATTTATTTAATTTTAACTTTTATTTTCCTATTATTTTAACTTAAAAGCATTTTCGCTTTAAAACTTGCCTTAATCTAAAATACTTGCTAATTTGCAAACACAATTTAATCAACCTTACCTTTAAGCCAGCAATTATAGCAAATAGATATGTATTTTTCATCCCCGCCAATGTCAATCTCGTTTCCATCCTTAACAATTTTGCCACCAACAACCTTAGCATTGATAATTGCCTTGTTGCCACACTTGCAAACTGTTTTTATCTCGCTTATATTGTCCGCAATCTCCAAAAGCCTTTTGCTACCTTCAAATAACTCGCTTTTAAAATTAGTCTTTAAGCCAAAACAAATAACTGAAACAAAGTTAGCAATCTCCCTTAACTCCTCAATTTGCTCCCTTGTGCAAAACTGAACTTCATCCACAATAACGCCGTTTATCTTCTTTAAACTATTTTGCTCGTTAAAATATTTAAGCAAATCAAAATCCTTACCAAACTTAAAACATTTGCAGGATATACCAATGCGTGAACTTACCATATCCCCATCCCTTGTGTCTATGGCTGGTTTGATTAGCTTTATATTAAACCCCTTTTGCTCGTAATTATATTTTGTCATTAATGCAATAGCACTTTTAGAACTCCCCATAACACCATATTTAAAATACAATTTAGACATTTACTATTCTCCCTAAACTTAAACTAACTTCAATTATTATACCATCATAAATTATTTTGTCAATCACATTTTTTAGCCTTTTTCAAATTATTTTTTAAAATTGCTTGACATTTTATTTTTAACAATGTAACATATGTTATATAACACTTGATATATAATAATTAAGGAAAGGGAAAATGACTAAAAGCAAATTTACAAAGCAAATGATTTTAGATGCAAGTTTTTCTTTATTAAAGGAAAAAGGCATAGAAAGCATAACAGCAAGAGAAATTGCAAAAAAATTAAATTCATCAGTTATTCCAATTTTCTCGAACTATGAAAATATGGAAGAATTAAAAAATGATTTAAAGCAAAAAACGAATGAAGTTTACGAAACATACATAAGCAAAGGCGAAAACGCAACCCCAAAATTTAAAGGCACAGGACTTGCCTACATTAATTTTGCTAAAAATGAACCAAATTTATTTAAATTTATGTTTATGCAAGATAATCCACACAAAAATAAAGTGGTAGATGACTTTTGCGAAAATGAGCATATGAGCGAACATATTTTAGAAATAGTGCAAAAAGCGACTAATTTAACCGCTAAAAATGCCAAAAAACTATATTTTTATAATTGGCTTTTTGTCCACTCTATTGCATCTATGGTAGCAACAAACTTTTGCACATTCACAGATGAGCAGATAAGTGAAATGGTAACATTTGAATACGAATCATTGCTTGACCGCTTTAAAAAGATAGAAGAAAGCGAGTAAAAAAAAATTATAAAAGGAAACAATAATAATATGGAAAAGATTATAGAAATTAACAACTTAAAAAAATATTTTAACGATGTTAAAGCAGTTGACGACATCAGTTTTAAAGTGAATGAAGGTGAATTTTTTGCATTTTTAGGTGTGAATGGTGCGGGAAAATCAACCACAATTAGCATAATGTCTGGTGATTTAGAAAAAGATGCAGGTGAAGTAAAAATTTGCGGATTTGACATAGAAAAAGAACCAAATAAAATAAAAGCACTAATTGGAATAGTTTATCAATCTTCATTTTTAGATAAAAACTTAACCGTATACGACAACCTAAAAATAAAGGCAGGATTGTATGGAATAATAGGAAAAGAGTTTGAGCAAAAGTTGGAATATTTGCAAAATTTGCTTGACTTTAAAGACCTATTAAAGCGAGATTTTGGTAAATTAAGCGGTGGACAAAAGCGAAAGATTGACATAGCAAGGGCATTGCTCCACGACCCCAAAATTTTAATTTTAGATGAACCCACAACAGGGCTTGACCCACAAACACGCATAAAAGTGTGGCAAGTTTTAAATAATTTACGCAAAAGCAAAGGTTTAACAATCTTTTTAACCACGCACTATATGGAAGAAGCAAGCGAAGCGGATTATGTTATAATTTTGGATAGTGGTAAAATTGTTGCAAACGGCACACCAAACGAGTTAAAAACAGCCTATGCCAACGACTTTATTCGCATATATAACCCACTAGATGGTGAAGCGTTAAAAAAGATTGCAAAAGAATATAATGTTAAAATTAAAAAAGAAAAGCAATATACAGAAATTGAAATAGAAGATTTAAAAATAGCAACACAAATTATTGCAAGCAACCCTACCCTTTTCACAGACTATGAAGTTATAAAAGGTCGTATGGATATAGTTTTCTTAAATGTAACAGGAAAAAATATAAAGGAGATAAATTAAAATGAATTATAGCAAATTAAAACTTTTAGTTGCAAGAAATATAAAGTTATATTTTAAAGATAAAGTTACATTTTATATGTCGCTTATCACACCACTAATTTTGCTAGTGCTTTTCGTAACCTTCCTAAAAGATGTTTACATACAAACACTTACGCAAAGTTTGCCAGACGGCATAACCCTATCTAGCACCCTTTTAAATGGCTTTGCTGGCGGTTGGCTAATGTCTTCAATTATGGGCGTAATTTGCGTAACCATTGCATTTTGCTCTAACATTGTTATGGTTTACGACAAAATAAACGGCAATATAAAAGATATTTACATAACCCCAACATCTAAGCAATTAATCAATTTGAGTTATTTCATTGCCAATTTTATTTCAACATTTATCGTCTGCACCATAACTGCCCTTGTCGGCTTTATCTATCTTGGAATTGTGGGCTTTTACCTTTCATTTGGCGACTGCCTTATGATTATTCTTGTAACTTTCATAACTTGCCTTTTAGGTTGCCTTCTTGCTTCTGTTATTGAACGCTTTATCAACTCGCAAGGCGGAGTGAGTGCAGTTGCTACCCTAGTTTCATCAATTTATGGCTTTATTTGCGGTGCATATATGCCAATTTCTCAATTTAAAGAACCAATCCGCAACATTGTTTCATTTAACCCAGGCACATATAGCGTAATTTTATTTAGAAACTTCTATTTAAACGGCACCCTAAATGAAATGAGCAACGATTTGCCACCAGAAACAATAACAGCAATAAAAAATGCCTTTGATGGAAACTTTTATTTCTTTGGCATCCAAGTTACAACAACAGCACAATATTTGGTTGTCCTTTCAACCATTGCCCTAAGTGCCGTAGCCTTCATTCTCCTATCAAAATTTCACAAACCAAAACAAAGCCCAAAAAGGCAAAAAATAATAAATAATAAATGAAGAAATAATAAAATAATAGAAAAATGAAAAAATAATTTAAATCAAAAAAACTCCATAAATTCGTGTGGAGTTTTTTTATATTTTAAACTATATAAAAATTTATTTTTCAGCTTCTATGCCCATAAGTTCTAAAATGGTTGGCATAATATTGCAAAGTGAGCCATTTGGTTTTAAATTGATTTCTTTATTTGCATTTGCAATTAAAAATGGCACTTTGTTGTTTGTGTGTGCAGTGTGTGGATTTCCATCAACTTCCATTATCTCGCAATTTCCGTGGTCGGCAGTGATTGCCACAATATATCCCTTTTCTTTTGCGTAATCTACCAAATTAGATGCATAATGGGTTACAGTTTCAACCGCAACTTGACTTGCCTTTAACACTCCCGTATGCCCAACCATATCACAATTTGCAAAATTTACGCAAATAAAGTCATAACCCTTATCCATCCCAACTTTCACATTTTCATAAACGCCACTTGCGGACATTTCAGGTTTTAAGTCAAAAGTTTTCACATCTGCCATTGGCACAAGCACTCTATCTTCACCCTTATAAGGAGTTTCAATCCCACCATTTAAAAAATATGTTACATGTGCATATTTGCTTTGCTCCGCAACTTTAAGTTGCTTTAACCCATAAGATGAAATTACAGAACTTAAATTGTGTTCAATCTTTTCAGGTGAATAAATTACATTTACAGCCCCCGCAAAATCATCGCTATATGATGTCATTGAATAAAGTTGCAAATTTAATTCTTTATGGTCAATAAACATTTTTGCAATTTGTCTCATCCTATCCGCCCTAAAATTTAACATAAACACAGTGTCGTTCGTTTCTATTGCCCCGCAACAACTTAAAGCAACAGGCTCTATAAATTCATCAGTTATGCCACTATCATAATTTACATTAAACACATTTTCTATAGATAAATCATCATCCGCATTTTGCGTTACAATATCAAAATATTCTTCCGTTCTATCAAAATTCTTCTCTCTATCCATCGCAAAATATCTGCCAGACAAAGATGCAATTATAATATTTTTATAATTACTTTTGCAAATTTTTTCGTTCAACATTTCAGCAAACTTTAAACCGCTATGAGGGTCCGTATCTCGCCCATCACTTATGAAATGCACACAAACCTTTACACTCTTATTTCCAAAATAATCTATACACGCAAATAAATGAGCAATGTTAGAATGAACACACCCATTTGAAACAAGGCACATTAAATGCAACTTCCTTCCTCTTTCAACTTTAATCGCACTTAACCTTTTGTCAAATTCGCCCGTTTCTATCTCATCGTTTATTCTTATTAAATCTTGCTTTACAACCTTGCCCGCACCTATGTTTAAATGCCCAACTTCACTATTGCCCATTTGCCCAAAAGGTAGCCCAACAAAATATGATGATGCATTTAAAAGTGTATATGGATATTTATTAAATAATGCCCTAAAATCATTATCAGTTGAAGTTGCCACAGAATCAAAAGGTTCGCCCTTTCCTTTTATAATGGTGTCTATCTCAATTTTATCCTGCTTTTGATTAGTTAAAAGCGAACCTAAAAACGCACGCCTATTTTCATCGCTATCAAAAGTGTGTGCAACACCATATCCATCCAAAATGATTAAACATAATTTATTCATATAATCGCACTCCATAAAAAAC
>DJPS01000018.1:3203-7388 GCA_002438625.1 Christensenella sp. UBA6406 | reverse complement strand
AATGTAAATAGGCAAACGATAGCTAGCATTGTTAAAGTAGATGGATTTGACTATAAAGAAATAATTGCGGATGTATTCTGTTTAGAGATTACTGATGGAAAGTTGATTCCGCTAAGTTATGGTAGCGTAGAAGTTTATGCTGTTTTAATTCAAACGGACATAAATGGCGATGAGTTGATTTATAGCGTTACAGGAACAACAACATATAAGTCTGCATCTATGGCAGTAAATGTTGATGTTAAATTGAAAGAAGTTTCACTTGAAGTTGTAACTGACACTTTTGATAGCTTAGAAGATTTAGAACTTAAAGAGAATTATTCTTATAATGTAATTGTAAGGGCGTGCATAAATGGCGACCCAACAAGCAATTCTTTACTTGTTAAAAATTTTGCAAATTTATCATTTAGTTCAAGCAGTAATCAAGTTTTAATAGACAACGAATCTGGTCTTTCATTAAATTATAATGAGCAAATGGATGTTTATTATTTCCATATTTCAGTGCCAAGACTTACAGAGACTGAAAGAACAGTAATAATTAATTGTTTCTTAACAGTTGATGGAGTTAAAACAAATATTGGTTCAACAGATGAATATAGCATTAAACGCACAGCGGTAACAAGGCTAACGATTAAGAATGCAAGTACTGAAATTAAGGCATTATGGAATGGTAGTTCAAAAACAATATCTTGGCAAGATTTAACAACGGGAAACACTGTGAATGGCGATTATTATGCGGTTGATGTAACGATTGAAGGTGAAAATCAAAATTACGAGTTAGAAACAACAAATGGCAGTGCAATCTCTGTTGTAACAAGGGGAGGAAAGCCATATTTAAGGTTAGTTAAGCCTTGTGATGATGTTGTAATAATTAGAGCAACATCTTCCGAAGATTCAACTATATTCGATACTTTTCAAATTAAATTAGTTGCGGAAAGTGTAATCTTTAATGCTGACCCTGCATCTAAGGCACTTGGAAAGAATTTAAGGGTTGATGCATCTGGCGATGTAACAGAGAATAATGTTGTATTTAGTGAAGAAGTTTATAAAGGTGATAGCATTAATCTATTTGATAGAATTGGCATAACTTGTGGCAATGAAACGAATGGCGAAGGGCTTTTAAGTTTTGAGTTTGAAACAAGTGTGGACTGTGCAAGATTTAGTGCTGAAAATCCTGCTGTTGTAGAATTTTACAAAAATGTTGCAGTTAAGCAAGATGTAATTATAACTGTCAATAGTTTGTTTGGTCAAGTTATGAAATATCGTTTTAGGGTTCTAAATTATATTTCAGTTGAAATGTTAGGCAGTTTACCTTACAATGATTCAATATCTACAATAAGTGGCGGAAAGTTCCAAGATAGGTCAGTTATCAGTGTGTTAGATGGAAAGGAATATGTAACTTTTGTTTGGAGTCAGGCAATAAGTGGCAGTGATTATAATAAAATCAATTTTGCATCATTACTTGACATTCATTCTAATTCACCTACACAAACAGTTCAAAACTTGTCTTATGCTATTGCAAGAACAAACAATGGTAGGACGCTTTTAAATATAACAAGCAGGGGAGTTATCTCATCAAATAGAATGACAACATTGCAAGTTACAGAACCTACGATTGTCTATGTTGAAGTAAGCGAGAATTATGAAAATGAAGATGGTGAAATAGAAAAAATATTCACAAAATCATTCCCTATTTTAATTGTTCCAAACTTAAAAGTCTCAACGGGTGAAAATGAGAATGGAAACATTGTATTTAATGCGGGGGATTACGTGTTCACGGAAAATTTGCAAGATAAATATAGTTTTACTGAAATAGGCGACATTCAAATTGACTTAAAAGAAATTTTTGTTGTAAGTGATTTTGCATCTAATATAATTGATGTAGATACGGCAAACTTTGAAATTGTTAATCCAACTGGAAATGCAAGCATAAGCGATAATGTGCTTACAATTAATAAGAACAAAGTTTATGCAAATACGCAAATAGCAATAAAACAATCATTCATATTTAATGGTGCAACATTTAGTAGTGAAATTATGATAAATGTAGAGCCATATTATGGAATTTATGTAGAGCAAGAATCTGGACTTTTAATTGATGAAAGTAAAGATATGATTGCTATTTATGTAGGTCAAAACATTTTGCTTACAGATGTGATTAGTGTAAGAAACGATGTGTCAAATTCAATAGAAAATAGCATAACATACACAATTCTTCAAAATGATAACACTGTTATTAGAATACAAGAAGCAAGTTCAAGTAATGCAAAACTTATAGGTACGAAATATAGTGCTGGCAAGTTCGCTTACATAATGCTTAGAATAAATGGTGAGGATACGGGCTTTATCTTAAAAGTTAAAGTTGTTCACGATTTAGGTGCGTATGGAGTAAACAATAAATACATTAGTTCAAAAGAAGAACCAAGTAAGGTTAATTCTAATGATAAGATTTATTTAACAAACATTTTTACCGCTAAAAAACTTAGCAATATGGAAGCAAATGTAACTTTAAGTTATGTAATTAGCGATGAAAAAGTAGCTTATATTGATAACAATAATAGAATTTGTTTCTATCCTTGTGCTTATGCAAAAGTTGTAACAATTACTGCAAGCACGGGACTTGAAGATGTTGAAAGACTTATGGTTGTGTTTGAGGTTCAACCAAGTCAAAATATGACTATTTCATATAAATATGCAGAAAATGACATTACAAGCACAAATAAATCACTTTATTCAAGTGATGAAGTTGCTGTTGGTGCGTTTGGTTATTATGAATTAAAGCCTTATGATAGAATCAACTTAAAAGAATATATTTCTGCAACTAACACGATAGATGGGGTTAAAGAAGATATATTCAGTTCTTTAAAGTTTGTAGTTGAAAGATATGATTTTGCTACAAGCGAATGGATTGCAACCGATTTATATTCTATAATAGATTTAAATAAGGCAAATCCATATATTCAACCTAAGGATAATTATAGCGACCCAGTTTACACAAGAATTAAGGTAACAAGTGAGGGTGGATTGCTTGGATATTTCAATGTGCTTTTACAAACAAATGCCTCAGTTAATAGTGAGGGAAATGTTATAATAACTATGAACTATCCAAATAATTCTTCAAATTATTATGCTGATAATTTAACATATGAGTGCATAACACAAGGCACGACTATTGATTTAACAGCAACTGACAGTTTGAATAATAGAAGAATTTATGCCGAGTTTAACAGGTTAAATGTTACAGATAGTTTGGTGTTCAGTTACAAGGCTTATGCAATGGAGACAGTGCAAAGTTATACAGGTAAGGGCATTGTAATTGATGGAAGCAACATAACTATTGGAAGCAGTGTGCCACTAGGAACAGTAATTAAAGTATATATGCATAATTCATATGAAGAATTTACAAATTCATATAACATTTACGTTGGTGGAAACACTGTAATTAAGTTTAAGAATTTAACAGTTGGCACGGGTGAAGATGCATATAATTCAAGCATTACATACGATGCTAATAATTCAAATAACAATGTTATTGCATTAAAAGATTTATTTACAATTACAAATCTTGCAGGCGAAAATATAAGTTTGAAGCAAGGTGGAAGTGTTACATTATCACTTGAAAACAATGCTAATGGTTCTTATGTATTTGCTAAGATTGTAAACTTAAATGTAAGTGGAGAGAATATTCCATCATCAATAGCAATAGATAACTATGCTAAGCAAGGCGGACAAATTGTAAATATTTTAATTTCTGTTAAGGATGAAAATGGAGTTTCAACAAGTGCAACTTATAAGTTAAAGGTTGCTCCTAGTGTGCTTTCTCTTGTAAACACTAATGGAAAAGCAAATAGCAAGGATAATCCATATGAAGTTTATGGTGTTGCAAATGCTAGCAAGGAATATTTGCTTTATAAGCAATCTGGTTCTGATGCAACTGACTTGATTAATTTAGATGCAATACTTTCAAATGCTCAAAAGAGCGTTACATATGATTTAAGTGCGATTACAGTTAAGTCATCAAATAGTGCTGTTAAAATTGTTAAAGAATCAAATAAAGTTGCTTTTGTTGTAAATTCAACGATTTTGGTTGAAACTGATGTTGTTATAAGTTTAGAAACTGTTTGGGGCAGAGTTATTTCTTATTATGTAAAGTTATTGCCAACGAATAAATTGGATGTTGAAGAAAAT
>DJPS01000018.1:0-3129 GCA_002438625.1 Christensenella sp. UBA6406 | reverse complement strand
TACATATGTAAAGTTTTTAATGTACGATGATAGCACTGGCGAATATGTAATTCAAAATTATGACAGCCGATTGATTGAGATTGAGACATATTTAAATGGCAATAAGATTGATATGGCAAAAGAAGATGCTCTTGTAAGACTAACAAACAATGGAAGGTTAGTGTTTGGAAGTGTTAGGACTGATACGGTTATAGATGTAAAAATTTATCTTTCAAGCGAAAAAGGTCTTGCTGAAAAGGGCAGTTTACAAGAATTAAAAATTGTTTTAATTCCAAATTTTAATTCGGCTGATATTGTGATTAATGTAAATGGAAAAGAGAATTCAATAACAAATCCTATTCATTTAACTGATAATGGGTTCTACTTAACTGATTTAATGCAAATTAAGAGATATGTGGATAGCAATATCAGCGAACTTAGATTTCCTAATGGTTTTAGCGATGTAATTAAAACTTTTAAATTTAAGGGTGAAATTTTAGATATTTCAAGCAATTATAAAGTTACACTTAAAAATAGTTTTGCTTCAAGCACAGATAAAATTGCATCATTTGATTTAACATTAAATGATGATGTAACTTTTAAAACTTTTTATGTACTTGTAAGTGCAAATTATGCGTTTGAACCAGTTAAAGATTTGACAACAGTTTATGAAGGTGCATCATTAAATTTAAGTTTTATAAGCGACTACTTTATTGGAAGCGATGGAAAGAAAATTGTTGGTGGAAGTTTAACTTTTAAAGTTGTTGAAGCTAGTGATTTATTTACATTATCTAATAATGTTTTAACAATAAAAGATAATTTAAGCAAAGAAGTAAAAACTAAATTAATTGCAATTTATAAGGTTGAAGATAGAACTTATGTTGGGGCTGTTGATATGGTTTTAGAGCCTAAGCATAGGATAGAAACTAAAAATGAAGGGATAAATTTTGTTAATTCATTTGATGTAACCAGTGGCGGTTATGTTATAAATGGAGAAACAATTACGAAAAACGATTTTATAGATTTATATTTCAATATATATAAAGCAAATTTAAAGGTTAAGTCAAGTTCGGTAAGTTGTTCTGTAACGAATAAAGAAATTAATTTAAATAATGAAACTGTTTATGAAGTAAAAGTAAAAATAGGGTTAGAAAGTGAAAGTATTTATTTTAAATTAACAGATAATCAAACAGAATATTCTTATAGCAAATTGGATGATAGGAATGTTTACATTGGTGGAGATGCCATAGCTTTAACTAATTGTGTGGGGCAATTTATCAACACCGCAACAGGTGAAGAGATAAAGGCAAATAGCACATTAGATTATAAGTTTATGGCACTTGATGATGGGGCTATAATTGCAAGTGATGGTGTAGTCTTAAACACTAATTTCTCTATAAATGAAAAAGTTTATAAGATTTTAGTTTCAATGATGGCTATTGATGGAAACAATTATTTTGCGGTTATAAATTTGGTTGTTTATCCATCTGTTACCATTAATTTAACATACACACAAGCAGGGCAAAGCATAACTATTGCTAAGGCTGGCTCAGAGATTAATTTAAAAGACTATATTGCATTCGCTCCACAAAGGTCAGGCATAAGAGATTATGTGTTAAATAATGACACAACAAGTTATGAAGTAATTGTATTTGATACAGAAGGAAACAAGATTACATCTAATTTATCTTCATACTTCACACTTTCAGGTGTTGGTGGCGGATTGACATATGAAGCCATTAGTCCAAAATTGAGCATTAGTTTAAATGCGGATGGGTATATCTTTATTGTTAAGGCATCAATGCGTTTTAATGAAGGGACGATAAGCTCTTATTATTACATTAAGATAGATGGCATAAGTTATGCATTTAATGAAAAGAGTGCTAAACAAGTTTTGAAAGAAAACGACACGATTTCACTTTCTATGTTTGGTTCTTTCAGCATTGGAAATGTTACGGATGTAAGTTTTACAGCGATTGGAAGTTATTATGAAATTTTAAATAATAAGATTGTCAATACAAAGAATTTATACGAGAAAGAGGTTGAAATTTTAATCTCTGCGAAATATAAAGATAAGGATATTTTTGCGGTATCCAAATTTAATCTTGACACTCGCTATATAATTTCAAATATTATCAATACAGAAGATGAGTTTGTAACAAGTTTTGAAGTGCTTAGCACAATGAAGAATATTAATTTATTAAATGCAAATTATATTAATACAAATGCATTAAAATATGTTAAGAACATAACTATTAACTTATTTGATACAACAGGTTCGTTAAAAATGAGTAATTCATATAAGTATGAAGGGCTTGATGAATCTAACGAATATTTCACTGTAAAACAAGGTGATAATGCAGTTTATTTCTCTCCGATTGATGGTAAAGATTTAACTAATTATTATATTGTAGTGCAAATAGAATTTAATAGTTTAAATCAATATAAATATATTCAATACAATTTGAATTTTGTTGATTTGCCAACTGGCATTTTGGTTTCAAATGCAGATGGTTCTACAACAATAAATTTAAATGCAAATGCTCCATTTGATTTAAATAATGTTAAAGTTATGTATGGCTCAGACCAAATTTATGATGGTGTAAGTTATGTGTTTGATTATCAAATAACAAACAATTATTGTTATATTTCAAATAACAAACTTTATGCTAATCCTTATTATGTGGACAATACATCTAAATTAACATTAACTGTAAGAAGAGCAACGGGTGAATTTGTTGGGCAAGGATATCTTACTGTTCAAATAGCAGGTATAGAGTTAAATGGCAATAGCGAAACTTATCAGTTGAGTGCAAATGGTGTTGCGTACGATGTGGATTTACAAATTAATGGTGATAAATATATTGGGTCGTATGTTAAAAATGCAATTAATTCAAAAGTATTCAATAAAAGTGGTCGTGTAATTCAGGGCGAAACTTATTTAGATTATTTAGAATTAAAGAACGGCAAATATTATTTAAAGACAGATTTATTTGTTAAAGAAGATGTCGTTATAGAATTGGTTAGTGATATAGAACTTAAAATTTCTAATAACGTAACAACTGATGTTAAGCAATTCCAAAGGATTATAAAGATAAGTGCAAGTAAAGTTGAACTTTATATCAATAATGTTAAAGTTGGCGATTTAAG
>DJPS01000041.1:12012-12852 GCA_002438625.1 Christensenella sp. UBA6406 | reverse complement strand
ATCAATTTGTGCAGGAAACTCCCTTTTCAAACTTGCCATACCTTTTGAACCGCCAACCGCACCACCAGAAAATTTAACCTTAGAATTTGATTTATATTTATCATTAAAACTTAAAATCTCATCACTTTTTTTAGGTTTCTCAATTTGACTTAAAAGCACTTTTCCATTTAAACCCCTAGCAGAAATGTTTAACTCTGTAAAATCAGTTAAGGCAGTTTCTATAAGCAATTTGTTATCAAATTTAAAGGCAAAATTTATTGCATCTTTCAACTCTTTTTCATTATGTGCAATTTTTATTCCAACAGAACTGCCAAGGCACGCAGGTTTGATTATAAGCGGAAAATGCAATTTATTTGCTATTCTTTCCACATTTTTTGCTTCATTTTCATAAAAATCAAACTTTTTTAAGCAAACAAACGGCAAAGTTGGAATGGCGTTCCCTTTTAAAATTTGCTTTGTTATGCACTTATCCATTGTCAATCCACTGCTTATGCTCCCGCTTGACGTGAAAGGAATTTTACACATATTTAAAAAGCCTTGAACCGCACCATTCTCGCCCAAGCCACCGTGCAATGCCAAAACGCAACAATGAATAGGCATATCTAATTTTAATTTTTTGCCTTTAATTAAATATAGATTATTTTCTCCGCATTTTAGCACAACTTCATTTTTGTGGCAACTTCTTAACTGCCCAACCTTTTCCACTTCATCACAACATTTCCACCATTTTGCATTTTCATCTATATAGATAATGATTTTATTATATTTATTTTCATCTAGTGCCTTAAACACTTGAAAGCCCGTGATTAGCGAGATATCGCTCTCCACACTTTCGCCACC
>DJPS01000041.1:9605-11931 GCA_002438625.1 Christensenella sp. UBA6406 | reverse complement strand
TTTAAACATAATTATCTGGCAAATCGTTCTCAAACAAAACGCACGCATCAACTTCAATCTCATCATTTAAAATGTTCATCGCTTCATTAAACGATTGTGCCTTGTAAACTTTAATCTTTTGACCTAAGCCATCACTTAACGCCTTTTCATTCTCTTTATTGACAATTATGCACACATCTGCAACAGACGCAATTTTGGTTGCAACATAATAATTTGAATTATATGCATCTTTATCTAACTCTACAATGCCAGGCGTAACCACAATTTTCTTACCCTTAAAAAACGACAAAACTTCAAGTGCATTAACAAAACCAACTTGATTACTGTTAAAGGAATCATCAAGCACAAAATGCTCTCCATCCGCCCTTAACTCCAATCTATGTTTAATCGGCTCTAATTGATTTATTAATTTTGCAACTGTTCTTAACTCAACCCCCAACTTTAAGGCAACACTGCTGGCAAGCAAAATATTCTCAATGTTGTGCTTCCCAACAAGTTTTGTTTTGCAATCCACCTTGCCACTTTGCGTGCATAGTGTAAAACTTACCCCCTTTTCGCTATACGCAACATTAATTGCAAAAACATCAACTCCAAACTGCTTGCAACTAACTTCACACTTATCACAACTGCACTTGCTATAAAACTCGCTTGAACCCGCATTATCCGCATTAAACGCCATAAATCCGCCCCTGCCAAACCGCTCCACGCTTTCCACAAGTTGAAATTTAGTTTTTATTAAATTTTCCTTTGTTTTAAAAGTTTTCAAATGTGCGTTGCCAATCGCCGTAACAATGCCAATTTGCGGATTTATAAAATCGCATAACTTCTTTATGTCATTCTTCTCGTTCGCCCCCATTTCAACAAGCAAAACATCGTTATAAGGTTGCAAATTATTTAAAATCACTTTTGTTAGCCCCATTGGCGTGTTAAAACTGTTTGGACTTGTGCATACCTTAAAATTTTCGCTTAACAATTTATGCAAAATAAATTTAGTGCTAGTTTTGCCATAACTGCCCGTGATTGCTATCTTTATTAAATTAGGATAATCATTCAATTTTTTCTTAGCAAGTTTTATGTAATGCATATAAACCGCCCACTCGAACGGCTTTAAAATTAAATTTGCAAAAGGCAAAATTATAAATGCAAGCAAAATAGAAAACGAAATTGCCCCATACCCCAAAAACGAAACATACATACAAGAAAATCTTAAAAGAGCAAAAGTTGCAATAAAATTAATCAAAAATGCTAAAAAATATAATCTTTTTAATCGTTTTGTGAAATTTAACTTAGACTTTCTCAATCCGCTTTGATTTAATTTCTCTTCCTTTTCTATAAAATCTAGCATTAAATATAAATAGCAAACCACACTAACAAAACTAAAAACAATGCCAATGCTAAATAAATTAAACACAAGCGTTACGCAAATTGCAAACAAAACCGAAAGTGCAAAAATGTAAATTGCACCCCCAAAATATTGATATAATGATTTAAATAAATAGCAAAAATATCTTTTATTTTTATATTCATCTAATTGCAATGCAACCATTCCCCTATTTAAAAACTTCATAATTAAATAGGCATTAAAAACAGCAAGGATTATCATAATATAAAAATCAATGCCACCAAAATCAAAAAACTTCTCTACCAAACTTAACCCCCAAAAAAATTAATTTTCAAACCAACTTAATCAACTTTTATCCTTAACTTTTCATCGCTTTATCATATGCACATCTCTCTCATTTGCCCAAAAACAATTTAACCGCACCAATAAAAGCGGAAGAATTTTCAATATAACAAAAATGCGAACCCCCATCAAAAACATAAAGCCCACAATTTTTAATCTTCTTTTGCATTAGTTTTGCATCTTTTAAAGGCACAGCAACATCCTTTTCACCCCATAAAAGCAAAACTTCACTTTCAACACATTTTAAAATATTGCGTAAATCATTATTTATTATATTATTAAAAGTCTGTCTCATAATGCTATCTAACTTCAAATAATCTGCCGAACCCTGCCCACGCAACTTCTCACCGCTATAAAGCCCGCACCTACACAAAAACTTTTTAGCCTTAAACCCAAGCACACGACATTTTGTTTTTAGCGACCTATCCTTAATCCCCGCACATCCAGTTAAAACCATTTTGCCAACATTTAAGCCACACCCCAAAATTAAAGCCACTCGCCCGCCAAAAGAATGTGCAACAATGTCATAACGCTCTATGTGGCACCTTGATAAAACAAGTTTAACTACATTAACATAATCTTCAAGCCCCCACACATCTTTTAGTTTTTCACTTTCCCCAAAAGGCGGAAAATCAATTAAAA
>DJPS01000041.1:7196-9519 GCA_002438625.1 Christensenella sp. UBA6406 | reverse complement strand
TGCAAAAAAAGCGTTGGCACACTTTTGCCTAAACTTTCGCCATCTTGCACATAATGCACCTTAACATTTTTATAAATAACATAATTTGATTTTGCCATATCAATATATATGAAAATCAATCATATTTTGTTAATTCAGCACCAAAAATTATTCAAATTGCGAATTTTGAAAAATTTTTAAAAAATTTTGAAAAAATTATTGTAAAATAATTTACATTGTAAAAAAAATATGATAAAATAATTCTGTAATAAAAACATAAGGAAGAAAATATGGATATTTTGTTTATTAAAAAATTAAAATCTATTTGGAAAGACATACGAAATGCTTTCATTATTGATAGCAAGAAAAAGATAATCCCACTTTTGATTATATTGCTGGCATTAATAATTTGGGATTTGCACTTAATTTTAGACCTGCCCGTAGCAGATGACTTTTCAAGCCTATCTGTAAATTACTTTGTTTTGCTTGGTCTTGCAGTTGCTATTTTTGCCTTTATGCTAACTTACACAATATTAAAAACAAAATCGCTTAACAAAAAAGAAATTCAAGCATTTGAAGAAAAGATAAAAATTGATTATAATAAAATTTATGAATGTGGCGTTAAAGAATTTAGAACAGAAGGCAGAGCAATTATAAATGTAAAGTTTAAAGAAGATAAATTAGTGATAAAACATTTAATTTATGACGATTTTAGGCCACTTCCCTTCTATAAACGAGTTTCACAACTAGTTAAAGATAAAGATTTATCGCTTGATGACATTTTTAAAGAAATTTATAGCCATTTAGATTATTATTTTGCCACCAAAACACAAGAAATTGATTATAAAGATGTAAAAGCATTCGCTTCAGTAAATTGGCGTAAAGGTCGTATCGCCCCAGAAATCTTTATCAGGTTTAGAGTGCCATTGTCAAAAGAATTTCTTGAAAGAGACAACCGCTCTTACGCTCAAAAACAAAGTGCAAACGAGTTCTATGGCGTAAACTCACAAGAATTTGTTGTTCAATTCTCTAATGAACTATTTTATCAACTTGCCAAACATAACATTGAATTAACAAATAGACAAGCATTAAATGCAAAACCACTTAAAAAGAAACCAAAGTTTAAAAGCATTATGGAATCAAAACCTATCAATTCAAAAATTGCCTATTTAACAACATTTTTAATCTTCTTATCTGGCATAGCAGTTTCTTATTTCTTGCCACACCTTTCAACTATAAATATCTTAACCATACCCATTTCACTCTACCTATTTATAAAACTCTATACTCGCCCAAACTTTAAAATTAACGAAAAATATATTGCCACACCAGAGACAATGATACCGCTTAACGAATTGCAATTTGTTAAAATTTTCCCAGACGAAGAAGGAAAACTATTTTTAGGTAAACCAATTATATTAATTAAAACCCCAACCCAATTTATAAAAATTTTAAACACAAAGAAAAATGAAAAATATATAAAGAAATATGTCAATAATGATATAATTCAATATGAATAAAACAATCACAAAATTTAACAAATGAAAAACCAAAAGGAGTAAATGAAAATTAAAATGGAAACACAACAAAAATCAAGTTATCCGCTAACTTTTGCAAAAGACAAAACAAAACTTAGATTAGAAAGAATTAAAAGCAAAAAGGAAGTTATAAAACACTTAGAAGACTTAGGTTTTACAACTGGCACAGAATTTGAAATACTTTCACACAATGCAACAAGCTTAATTATAAAATTAAAAGGCAGTAAAATTGCATTAGATGGAAACCTTTGCAAAAACATTTTTGTTAGCGAGTTAGAACAAAATGAAGATTTAAATTTTTAAATTAAAATAATTGCAAATAATAAAAAAGAAGTAAAGCAATAAAATAACAAACAAAATTTGAATGCTTTACTTTTTTCTTTTTTCAAAGCCCACCCATCACAACTTTAATCCAATCACTGCAACTTAAAGCACAGCAAAACGCAAATAAAAAGGCAAAAAGCGAAATAAATTTATTAAATTAATCACACAAATTGCAAAACCAAAATATTATGTAATGATGAAAGAAGAAAAACAAAATGAAATCATCAAATTTTTTACAAAGGAGAGAAAACAATGTGTTTAGAAAACAATGGTTGCGGTTGCAATAGAAGAAGACAAGTGATTGTCAACCCCGTTAGAGTTGTAGAAAGAGTAAATTACATCCCCGTTCCAACAGGAATCACGGGTCCAACAGGGGCAACAGGTGCAACGGGTCCAATCGGTCCAACAGGCCCACAAGGCGTTCAAGGACTTCAAGGCATCCAAGGTGCACAAGGTGTAACAGGAGCTACGGGAGCCACAGG
>DJPS01000041.1:3925-7153 GCA_002438625.1 Christensenella sp. UBA6406 | reverse complement strand
GCCACAGGAGCAACAGGGGTTACAGGCCCAACGGGACCAACAGGACCACAAGGAATTCAAGGTGTTCAAGGAGCAACAGGTCAAGCAGGAGCACAAGGTGCACAAGGCGTAACTGGTCCAACAGGTCCAACTGGACCTACGGGACCCGCTGAAGGAGTTACAGAACTTGCCCAATCCGCCCCAGCAGACCAAACAAATGTGGCTTCAATCCCATTTACAAGCATCTCGCACTTCCCTGCAACTGCAACAACAAATATAACGCTAAACGGCACAAACATTCAACTTACAGCAGGCACATACAGAATTGCCTATTCAACAAGCGTAACAACAACAAATGAAGCGGAAATCACGCCACAACTTGACACTGAGGACATTACAGAATTAACAGCAACAATCCCTGCAAATTCAACAATGTATGTAACAAAAGAAGCAATAGTTGAACTTGCAGACACACAAACTCTAACATTCACAACAACGCAAGAAGCAGCAACACAATATAACGAGTTTATTGTAAACATTACAAGATACAACTTTACAACCTAATAAAATATTTGGCAAATAAAGTTGCAAAAGATTAAAAAATATTATATAATCAAATGATTAAATAAATATATATAGGATGAACATAACAATAAAGTTCATTCTATTTTATATGTTTAAAAGGCAAATTAAATTTAATTAATAATAAAAAGGAGAATTATAAATAATATTATGATATCAAATTTACTCAGTGGCGTGCTATCCTTGCCCTCTTGGCTTCAAATTGTGCTATACATCGTTTTCATTGTTGGTGGAATGTTTGGGCTTATAAAAGGTGCAGATTCATTCGTTTCAGGTGCATCAGGCATTGCCAAAAAATTAAAAGTCCCTGCAATTATAATCGGCTTGACAATCGTTTCAATCGGCACAAGTTTGCCAGAAGCATCTGTCAGCATTAGCAGTGCAATTCAAGGCAGTGCAGACATTTCAATCGGCAACATCGTAGGCTCAAATATGTTTAACCTTTTAATCGTTTTGGGCTTCTCCCTTGTCTTTGTGCCTATTGTCCTAAATAGAAAACTAGTTTTAAAAGATTTTATGCTTATGCTTCTAAGCGGTGCATTGCTTTTAATCTTTGCCCTATTCGGCACAAGCGAAAATGCATATGTTTTAAGCAGAATAGAATGCGGAATATTATTTGCAATCTTTATTGCCTACATTGTTTATAGCATTATTGAAGCAAGAAAAGCAAATAAAGAAGCAAACAAAATAGAACAAAATCAAGCAAATTTAACCACTGAAAATGCGGAAAATAATGATAAAACAACAATTCAAGCACAAAAAGAGACTCAAAATCAAAATAAAAACGAAGAAAATAATGTAAATAATGAAAATAAAATGTCTAAAAACATTATCTATCTAATTTTAGGGCTTTTAGGCATTGTAATTGGCGGAGATTTTGTTGTGTTCGGTGCACAAAACTTTGCAATTAAAGTTGGAATGAGTGAAATTTTAGTCGGCTTAACCATTGTTGCCATTGGCACAAGTTTGCCAGAACTTGTAACTTCAATCGTGGCAGCAAGAAAAGGAGAAAACGACATTGCACTTGGAAATGTAATCGGTTCAAACATCTTTAATGTCCTATTCATTTTAGGCTTAACAGGCTTAATCTCTCCACTTGCAGTTTCTGCAAATGCATTAATTGATATAATTATAATGGTTTGCGTTTTTGTCGCTTTTATAATCTTCTCTTTAATTAAAAACAAATTGCCAAAATATTTAGGCTACATTATGATTGCTATATATGTAATCTATCTAACCTATATCATTTTGCGAGATTTCGTTCTAGTCGGTTAATTCACTAAAAGTTAAAACATAAAAATGAAAACCAAATAAAAAAGCATTTGATAAAAATTACAAAAGAATAAATTTAAAACTTACAAAATAGAATAATTAATAATAATTAAAAAGAAAAAAGAATAGACTTAAAAAAGTCTATTTTTTATAATTAATCAAAACCCAAATCATTTACAACCCAAAAGTATAATTTACAATAAGCAAATAATGCAAAAAAAATTTATTATTTTTCTCTTTCTTGCTTTCCGCCTAACATACCATCTTTTTTCAAATTTTTACGGACAATCTCTCTATACACTTTAATGTCCGCCTTTTCCTTTTCAGTCAATTCACTTTCATCTTTCCTTAATTTAGGCATATATTCATCTATAATCGCATCTTCTTCTTTTTGCTTTTCATCTAAATCTTGTCGCATCTTTTCTATCATATTATTATAACGATGCTGTTGTATTACGCAAACAATTAAAGGCATAAAGCAAGCAACCGCAACAGCCACAATAGCCCCAGAACCAATAAATTTTTGCATTACGCTATCTTTCATATTTTGATAAACATCATCTTTAATTATTTCTATATTGCTAAACCAATCTTTATACTCTGGCGAACTGTAAAAATATTCCGTATGCCCACTAAATAATCCACCACTCGTTTTAGTCGTTACATTTGCATTAACATCGTCAACAAACTTTTGATAATCATTAAACCCTTGACTTGATGCATATTCACTTAACCTATCTGCCAACTCCTGTGAATTTTTTGCCTTATTTTTTGCATACATAATTGGAGCAAAACCACAAAGAACAAAAGAGCCCAAAACTCCGCCAAAAATTGATACCGTATCTCTATCTGCAAAAGCCTCCTTTGTTTCTTTCTTTAATTTATTTAAATCTTCGTTAGCTTCTTTTAAATTGAAATCTTTTATATTAGAACTTATTCTTTCGCTTTTACGTTTAAAATATTGCTTAAAAGTTTCTTCCCAAACTTTAACAACTTCTGTTCCAAATCTTCCGCCATACTCACACTCAATATGCTTAAACCTTAACAATCTGCCACCCATTTATGCTAACTCCTTTTTGATCTATTAAATATGCAATAATTTTCACTTTTTTTGCATTAAACAAACATTTTATTTGCTACTTTAAATTTATAAAAAATCATTTAATGCCTTAAAAAAATAGCTAAAATATAATTTTATTTTTTTGTAATTTTATTCACTTTAATTTTACTATAAAATTAACAATTTGTCAATATTGAATTTTATAAAAATTGATTACATAATAAAATTTAAAACATAACATACATTAATCTCCGCATTTTTAGCCACACACTCCACTCCACCCAACCCTTGCCCATTCTCCATTTTTGCACAAGTGTGATTGTGCGAGTGTGATT
>DJPS01000041.1:0-3816 GCA_002438625.1 Christensenella sp. UBA6406 | reverse complement strand
GAGTGTGATTGTGCGAGTGTGATGCTTGAAAAAGGTGAAGCATTTAATAATGCTCCACCTTTTTCAAAAACACTTATAAAGTGTTATCCGTTTATTTATAACTTTACCTTTCTTATTTTTCTTTTTGTAAATTTGCAAAAGTTGATTTAAATTGATTTATATTTATTTTGCTTATTTTATTTTTAATCACAATAAAAATTCATTTCAATCTTTAATTCATAATCAAATTGCCATTAAGATTTAACCACATACACAAAATAAATTTTTAAACATTCGGCAGTTATAAAATTTTAAAATTCAATTATTCTCTTATCTTAAACAATTTTAATTATTGCATTAATCTATTTAAATTATAATGAATTAAATTAATTAAAATGCATCACATTAGAAGAAACTATCAAAACCGCCACTTCCGCCACCTAATTTCATTCTATTCCTATCAGCAATATCATAGCGAATTGCATCGTAATCTAATGCCTTAGAAGCGACATATTTATCTTCAAGCGGTTTCATAGTGAACATAGGGCAATGCCAACTGTGAGTTAAAGCAACTTTCATAGGGAACTCGTTAAATATCTTAACAATGGCGTGTTCCTTTTCAATATGCCCCAATTCATCAGGATAAATCAACGGCCTTGTTACAACTTCCTTAGACACATTTACGCCCGCAGATTCGCCCTTCTTATCCTTACTTTCACTCTTCTTATCTAATTCAATAGAAATATCTCCACATAGTTTAGAAAATTCTTCCTTAGTCTTTTGGTCATCTGAACCAATATAAATTTGAATATTGCAGTTTCCTCTAATTGTCTTAGAATCCGCCTCTCCATACTTACCATCCAACTGACTGAAAGATTGCACAATCATAGAGAAGAAAATTCTTCTACTTCTTCCAACCGTAATCAACTCACAGAAGTTGTTGACCTTAGGCAAGTTAGCAAATTCATCCAAAATGAAATAGACGTTTCTAGGCAACTCCAACTTAACCGTTTCATTCGCCTTTTCAATTAAAATTTGATAAAGTTGAGATATACACATAGTTGCAATAGCGTGCCTGCTCTTTCTTTCATCTGGCACTTTAATGAATAGCACTGTTGGTTTATTTGCAAAATCATCAAAATTCATATCATTATAACTTGTAATGTATGCAACACCATCATCTTGCAAAATGCTAACCGCAGTTGTAACAATACCCATATATGACTTTGTCGTTCCAGGTGCATTGTTAATTGCCGTGCTAACCAAATTAAGAACCTTGCTTGTCTTTGGTCTCCCCGTGAAATAACTCCTAAGCGTGCCAAACATATCGTCTGGGTTGTTATCTTTCCAGTTGCAAATTTGTGCAACATTATATAGATTAAACTTTTCCCTTGTCATTCCCAAACTTTCATCCGCACTATCTTCAAGCATTGCGAACATCACACCCGTGATAAACTCCTGTGCCCCACGCTCCCAACTGCTATCGTTCTTGTTCTCAATAGGACAAATTGTCATTGCAATTTCTTTTAAATCATTTTCCGCTTGGTTGATAAGTTGTGAACGCATACTTCTCATATCTTGTTTAAGCATCTCTATATCTGCATACGCCTTTTTATTAAAGCCATACCAAACATCATCATAACTTTTCGCAATCGCTTTATAACCCTCGCTTTCAGGTTTAACATTTGCAGGATATTTCTTAACTTCCTTTTCTAAATGCAATGCCCTTTGATAATTCGTAAATGCCTTATCCATAGGGTTCCATCTTGTAGATGTGTAAGGGTTACGCAAATCAAGCACCTTAATTTCATAACCTTCTTCTTGACACTTTCTTGCATTCTTGTTATAAAGTTCGCCTTTCGGGTCAGAAATAATCAAACTTGGCTTGCTTCCGCAACTTGTTAAAATTTGAATGCTTGGATTTACATATCCTTCTGTTTTACCTGAACCAGTCGTACCAATAATAAGCGTATGAATAGGCTTGTACATATTTACATGCAATGCATTACCCTTCAATTCACTCCTAATTACAATTCCATCATCTTTGCAATTTTTTAAATCTCTAAATAGATGATATCTAAATTTCGCTTCGCTTGTAAGTTCTTTTTCTGTAACCCAACGACTATCTGCATATTGCGACATTTTCTCGCCACTTTTTGTTTTACCAGAATCTCTACCAGATGATGAAGAAGAAACTTTGCTCGCATCAAACTTTAACAACTTTCCAACAACATAGCAACCAAAAAGAACTAAGCCAACAACAATGGTAACATCATCATACAAGATTTCCGTATCTAACTTTTGAAAACTGCTTTCAAAACCTATAACAAAATCCGCAAGCAAACCTATAATGTAACTTATTATAAGAGCAATCACAAAACCAGATAATTTTAAATTACTTCCAGACTTAGCCATTAGCAAAAAACTCTCCTTTCTTCTCTTTCTATTTTATCATTTTTACGCCTATAAGTCAACCAAATCGGCATAATAATTAAAATTAATTCAATTCATTAAATGCGGATGAAATTATATTTTCTAAATTTGAATATATTCCCATAAATTTTACCGTTGCATTAAAATCTTGCCCAAGAACAAGCCCCCTATCTCCATCATTCTTTGCACCATTCAACTTCTTCGCATTTACAAAATGTGCAATGTATTCTATGTTCCCATCCCCGCCCTTAATTGGCGAATAAGTTAAATTAACACAAGGGAAATCAGCATTAAAAAAACTTGGCAACACATCCATTAAAATTTTATAATGCACATCCTTATCCTTTATAACGCCCTTAAACTTCTTTGCAATCTCCGCCCCACATTCAAACTGTGGTTTTATAAGGAAAATTAAATCTGTTAAATTATTTAATGTAGATAATTTATCTATTAATTTTTTAAGTGATATAAACGACACATCCGCCACCGCCACACTCGCATCATCAATTAACGCCTTATCAATCTCCCTAAAATCAGTCTCTTCATAAAGCACAATGCGTTTATCCCCTTTCAAGCCTTCATCAAATTGCCCCTTGCCCACATCTATGGCATAAACCTTTACCGCACCAAAGTTAAGTGCACAATCTGTAAATCCACCACTTGACGACCCAATATCTATAACAACCTTGCCACTAAAATCTAAGCCAAAAGTCTTTATTGCCTTTTCTAACTTTAATCCACCCCTTGACACATACGGGTTAATCTCGCCCCTTATCTCAATCCCTTCCAATTCACTCTCATCCACTTCATAACCCGC
The DNA here is from genome assembly GCA_002438625.1 of Christensenella sp. UBA6406. GTDB lineage: Bacteria > Bacillota > Clostridia > Christensenellales > UBA1242 > UBA4647. Next base: position 587 of record DJPS01000041.1, on the reverse strand, counting down.
TTTAAGCACGCATTTGCCACAAACAAACACTTGCCCACCCTTGATAAGTGAAAGTGCCTTGCTCCTGCTTTTTGCCATTCCTTTTTCTACAAGCACAACATCTAACCTTGCCATAACAAATCCTATCCTTTACCATAAATTTTCTTCAAATGCAAACATATCAACATTAACAAAATAATCTATGTAGATTTTAACATTTTATAATTATTTTTGCAAATATAATAACACAAAAAATGCCTAAACACAAAAATTTAAGCATTTTATTTTAATTAATTCAAATTGAAAAAATTTAAATGTTTTATCTATTCAATTTAATAAGTAGGTAAACTTAAATTTAAATCTTATTTTTAGCCTAAAACATCATAATCAATCAAATCTTCTATACTGGCATTTTTCTTACTTTCAAAAAATGTTGCCCTATGACATAAATATGCAAATCCATTTTTTAAAATTGCCATTTTTAGTTTATAATTTTGCCTAACTTGTCCCACATCAGAGTTTTCTCTATAAAACTCCCTAAGCGACTCGTAAAGAACATCAAAAGCAAGTTGCATTAAACTCGTAAATATTGTATCGCTATATTCAGT
>DJPS01000046.1 GCA_002438625.1 Christensenella sp. UBA6406 | reverse complement strand
ATAACACAATAAATTAAATCCCACAATGTAAAGTTCTTTAAAAACTCTATTTGTACTTTTGTTCTTCTTGGAATTACCCTCGTAGCCATACAATCTCCTTTATCTTCTTCGCAAAACAAATTGCAAAAGTATTTATTTTAACAAAATTAATTTAAGCACACACATTAAATTATTCTAATTTATTATAACACATTTTAATATTTGTTACAACTTTTTTAACTAATTTTTTAAATTTAAATTTATTTCTTATTAAAAACGCCAAAATCGCAACAAAACACCCGCTAAAAATGTAGAAAATGCATTGTTTTATTAGCACAACATAAATAATATTATTAATTTGTCAAACGATTGGTTATGAAAAGACAAAAAAACATTGATGCCTTATTTTTTAGCACCAATGCTTTTTTGTTTTTAGGGTTAAAGTTATGAACATTTAATTGCTTACGCATTTACCATACAATTATATTCCACACTTTGACCACTTAATCTATCTGTTATGATAATCGTAATTGTTTCATCTACTTTTGCATCGTACCTGTAAATTAAGTCGTTGATTTGCTTAAATTGTGCCTTATCTCCTACCTTTAATTCACAAGTGAAATCAGAAGCACTTAATGAAACTTCTTTACCATTTTCATCTACGACCTTGATTAAATCTAGCAAGTTTTCACCTTCACTTGATGTTATAATATCATCAAAAGTTAATCCACTATCTACCAATTTCAAGAACCTGCTTTGTAGCACTGAAATTGAAACATTTTCCGTGATATATAATTTACTCTTATCGGCATTATAAACCTTAAATACAGCACTTAATGTTTGATTTGCATACATATGACTAATTGTTATAGCACGCAAATCTCCCACTTGATTGCCAAGAATTGAAAGTTCATAAGTAAATTTAGTTTCATCATCAGTTACATCTATATTCCTATAAATATCAGTTATAGAATATTCAAGTTTGCTTGATTTTCCAGCATAAACACTGAACGCTTTATTTAATGCAAGTTCATAAGTTGCATTGATAGTTAAAGAAACTTCACCAACATAACCATTGTAACAAACATAAAAACTTGTGATTATAGGTTCAAAAGTATTTTTAGCTGTTAAATAATAACCGCTTAAATTATAATATTCTTCACTTCCCTCAACCGCTTTAAAACTTAAACTTGATTTATTGTAGTCAACTTTATATCCATCTTTGTCAAAGAAATTAAACTCCAACTTAGATAAATCTATTGTTTGGTTAGAATAAATATTATAAATATCACCTTTAACTTCTATATTGTAAGTTACAACGCCAACGCTTATAATATAATGAACTTCTCTAATTTCTCCATTATACTCATACATTAACTTCAACCTGTAAAGTTTTCCAGCATCCTCATAACCAAAAGTAATTGAATTATTATCAAATTTCTTAGGGCTATCACCAACAAAATCAAAACTCATTGAAATGCCTTCACTTGCCAAGTCTTTTATTTGAGTGTTATCTTTATAAATTGAAACTAAATTGCCAGCAATTAATGTGCTATTGGGCTCCACTTCATAAACCGTAGCATCTGTAACTTTTCTAAATTCATATTTAGGCAATATTTCAATACTCATATAACCAATATATTCGTTAGCCGTATCAAATACAATAACTTGCACTGTAACTGTTGTTGCATCCAACACTTCATTTGCATAAATCGTTGTTCTTCCCACAATAGTTAGCAACGAACCATTATAATTTAACCTAAAACTATAACCTGTTTGATTATTCAAAATTTGCTCATTATAAACCAAATCGCCTATTGTTGTGCTTGCAAGCTTAAACTCTCCAATGTCCGCAATGTCCATTGTAAATCTTCTATTCTCGCCTGACTTAATTTGAATTGTATTCCTTAAAGTTTCATCACTTAGATTCTTGGGTTCTGTGTATTCAAAGAACTGCTTAGTTGCTGTCATTATTTTTAAAGTAAATGAAATATCTTTAGAATAACCCGCACCATCCGTTGCCGTAACAACAAAACTCTTTTGCCCTTGTGATGCTAAGTTTGTAATTTGCATTTTTCCAGTTGATGTTAAAACGACTGAATTATCTGTTACATCACTGCTTTTAATTCTATAAGTAAATCCTGTAATTAAATCAGCACTTACAACACTATTTGCAATTAAACTTAATGAAGAGCTTTGCGAAACTTCATATATACCCGCAATAAATTCAATTCCACTTTGAACCGTGATGTAAATTGTTTTTTCAAATGTGCCCTTGCCCTCAACGGCAATTTTGCAGTTTATCTTTAATACATTATCGTCAATACTATAATAAGTTGATAAAATATTTTTAGAAATTACAAAACCACTATTTCCGCTTAATTTTTCAAATTGATAAGAAACATTGTAACCCCTTAAATCTGTTAAAACATTTCCATTAACTTTTAAATTCCACTTTCCAATGGTTGTTAAATCTAAATTGCTTCCGCTATAAATTGTGTAAATTTGTTGAGTGTAAAGTGCTTCAAATGAGTTATCTTCGATAGACATATATTGCGTAAACAAATAATCACCATATAATGAAGAAACAAGCAAGCTTACACAAATTGTTTGTAACTGCGTTGCCACAGTTGTGCTTATTGTTCCTGTTGATTCATCAAATTTAACATCACTTCCTGCATCCACACGCCACTCAAAACTAAATGCAGAAATATTTGGAGTGCTTAATTTTGTACTTTCACCCCTAATTAAATTATTAGATGGCATAACAATTTCAAAAATTGCTTTCTTCGCATATTCCTTTGTAACTGCTTGCACAGCTAAATTTACATTATAATATCTATATAACCCATCAATAGAAGTTTTAATTGTTATAGGTATAACAATATCTTTAAATATTGG
>DJPS01000037.1 GCA_002438625.1 Christensenella sp. UBA6406 | reverse complement strand
GCATAAACTGAAAGTAGGAGAAAATTATGGCTATAATTAATAAAGCAACATTAACATCTAAAATAGATAATGGCGAAGGGCAAAAGATAAGTGTTTCCGCAAATAGCAATGCATTAAAAACAAATCAAATTGATACAGATATTGTGCTAGAAAAAACACTTGAAAAATCTTGGGCTATCCCCGAAGACAAACTAACCGTAACAACAAAAGTAACAAACAATTCCGCACTAGAAGTTACAAATCCAACTTTTAAAGACACGCTAGGCAACGGAGCATCTTTCGTTGAAGGCACTGTAAAAATAGGAAGTCAAGCATACAATGATGCAAACCCAATCACAGGCTTTACGCCAAATGTAACTTTGGGAGCAGATGGTACGGAATTAGAAATGTCTTATCAAATTGCAGTTGATAAATATTTAGCGGAAGAAAGCATAGCAAATTCAACGCAAATGTCAACAACCCTAGACAGCAAAACCTTTACACTAAATTCAAACGAGGCAACAATAAAAGTATTGAATAATGAAGTCTATTTATTAAAGCAAGCAAATGCGACCGCCGTAAAATCAGGCGACACAATCATCTACACAATTACAATATCAAATGATGGCGAACTAGACAACACCGACCTATTCTTCACCGACCCCATTCCAAGTGGCACACCTTTGTCAGTGGTTCTGTAAAAGTAGATAACCAAAGCCAACCAACTTACGACCCAACAGTTGGCTTCAACTTGCAAGACTTGCCAGCAGGTCAATCAATCACAATAGAATTTTCCGTAAAAGTAGATTAAAAAAGTTGCTAGCGCATTTTGACAACTTTTTTAGTATAAGCAAAAACATACAAGATAACATATAAGATAACATACAAGATAATTGACTTTTAAAAATTGCTGTGATAAAATATTTTAAAAGCATTAAAGGAGTTTGATGATTATGGAAAATTATATTCCACCATATGAAATAACAAATGCAATGGTTGAACTTGTGGGCGAAATTATGGAGAATTTAGGGAAGCTTACGGCAGTTGACAATTTGAGCAAGTTGCCTAAATTGCGTAGAATAAGCAGAATTAAATCTATCCATTCTTCCCTTGCTATTGAAAACAACACGCTATCAGTTGAGCAAGTTACAGATGTTATAAACGGCAAAAGAGTGCTTGCCCCTAAAAAAGACATTGAAGAAGTTCAAAACGCATTTAAAGCATATGAATTGCTTGGAAATATAGATGCTTTTAATTTAAATGATTTGCTTAAAGTTCACGGCATAATGATGAATGGGCTCGTAAAAGAAGCAGGTCAACTCCGCACGGGACAAGTTGGCGTTTATAATCAAAATGGAAAAGTTGTTCATTTAGCCCCACCAGCAGAATTTGTACCAATACAATTAAACGGACTTTTTAAATGGATAAATGAAAGCAATTCAAATATGCTAATTAAATCTAGCATTTTTCATTACGAGTTTGAATTTATTCACCCTTTTAACGATGGCAATGGCAGAATGGGACGATTTTGGCAAACGGCATTACTTGCAAGTTGGAAACCCATTTTTGAGTGGTTACCTATTGAAAGCATAATAAAAGATAATCAGCAAGATTATTATAACGCAATTTCACTTTCAACAAGTCAAGGCAAATCAAATGCTTTTATTATGTTTATGCTTAATGTTATTAACAAAGTTATAAAAGAAGTTTTAATAGATTCAAAAAATCACCTTAATCACCTAAGCAACCAAATAGACAAACTTATGAAGGTAATTGATTATTATCCGCAATCAGCAACCGAATTAATGCAAAAACTAAAATTAAAATCTAAATTAAGTTTTAGAAAAAACTATCTTCAACCCGCTTTAATCGCTGGTTTAATTTCAATGACCGAACCGAACAAACCCACAAGCAAAAATCAAAAATATTTTAAAGTTTAACTAAGTTCAATTTTATCAAAATTAAAAATTTTAAAGTTTATTATTAAATTCTATTATCCATTTATCGCTATTGTTTGTCAATTTATCAACCATATTGTAAAAGTTACTGCTAGGCACACTATTGTCCACTTTACTTAAATTGTTTAATCGCAAAAGCATTTCTTTATAATTTTCAACAGTTAATTTTTGCATAACCGACATAATTTGCTTATCTGTTGCTTGATAACTATCTACACTTGTTAGCATTTTTATTAGTTGGGCATTTTTACTTTTTGTTCTAGTCTTTAATTTTACATCGCCAAAATGCGAAAGAATAATTTGCATAGTGCAAGGATTTCCAAAATATATAATTTCAGGCAAATCTAAAAACTTATTTTTACCATGAAACTCTTGTAGTTTCTTTTTTAATTCTTTATATTGCGTAAATGGATGGTCATCTGTGTCACAAAAAATTAAAACAGCACAATAACTTCCACTTTGAAATTTATATGAATAAACATTAATTATGTTTGTTATGCCCTTAGCATTACATAAAGTTATGGAATATTTTTTATCGTTAAATATACTAAGTTTCTTTAATTTACTTAAATACTCAAATTCTTCACTGCCTTCACAAACAACGCATATATCTAACTTTTTATTTATCTTAGGTTTTCTATTTTTCACCATTTACCTCCATTAACCAATTTACAAGGTCAGGGTCAGGTAGATTAGAAAATACGCCCTTTTTATAATATTCACTCATTTCGCCAGAATCGCCTCTTACACCATCTCGTGCTTTAAAATCATTTAATGAATAAAGATAGGTTGATTTATCATCTTTATCCGCAAACCATATTTGCTCCTTTCTAAGCAATTTCTTACAATCCATTAAGTTTATATCGTGTGTTGTAAATATTAGTTGCCCCTTTGTATTGCTTGCATTGTTATACATTGCCACAATAGCTCTAGATAACTTAAAATGCAACCCGCTATCTAATTCATCAATAAATAGTGTTCCGCCATCTTTTATGTTGTGTAAAATATAACTAGCAATAGATGCAATTTTCTTTGTACCCGTAGAATCAAATAACATAAAAGGGACTGCTGTGTCTTTATGGTATGCAATTAATTTTAGTTGCTCTAAAAGTTTAGGATTGTCAAAAATCTTTTCATTAGGCTTAACATCCCCATTTTTTATTTCTTCTAAAACTTCATTTATAATTTTATCATTATATTCAAAATCACTTATTTCTAAATCCGCATTTTTTATAAAGTTCGCTATATCTTTTGCTATATCGCCTTTTCTTTTCATATCTTCTATTGTTTGCTCAATAGGGATATCTATCATACTTACAATAGATATCTTTTTCGCAAAATCAGTAAAAATATCTTTTACACTCTTTATATATTTAAACTTGTCAGTGTTCATTGTATATAGAATTATGTTATCATTAGATAAATTAGGTAAAATAGAAATAGCATTCTTATCTTCACACTTATATTCATTCTTTTCACAATCTTTAAGCAAAATTACTTTGCTTTTTCTTTGCTCTGTGTCAAAAGTTTCATACCTTTCATAAATAAATTGCTTCTTTATCGTGTTATATTTAAAGTCAAGTGAATATCCAACATTCTCCGCTATAAATGAAACTCCTAAACACACAATAGGACTACTAACAAAAATATTAGACTGCATTATTGTTCTTCTATTCAACAAAACATTTTTGATGCTCTTAACCGCATCAATCAAACAAGACTTTCCAACATTATTTTTGCCATATACCCCAACAGATTTTAATACATTAATATTGCTATACTCCACATAATTATTAAAAAACTTTTTACTTTTTTTATCTGCTTCCATAGATAATTCAATAGGCATATTAAATGTTTTAAAGTTATCTATTCTTATGCTTAATATCATATTATTCTCCCTATTCGCGTTGTTTTTTCTACACAAAATTACATTTACATAATTATTATAATATTATATTTATACTTTTGTGCATATTTTATACACATATAATAGCATAAATTTTAAATTAATGCAATACTTTATGATACCTTTTCACAACTTTTTTGCTTTTTCGGTTACCCAAGTTTAATTTTAACAAAAAGATATAATCAGAATAAACAAAAGCATAAAATAAATAAAACAATGAATATCAAACTTAATAAAATCGCATCGCCGAACAACAAACCGACAAAAAAACACCCGCTAAAAACCTAAGTTTTGCGGGTGTTTTTAAATTTCTAATTAGCAAGATATATTATTTTGTTTTATGGTAAAACTAAATTAAACCACCTT
>DJPS01000027.1 GCA_002438625.1 Christensenella sp. UBA6406 | reverse complement strand
AAATATTACACAAACTCATCAAAGACAACGGAAGCAACAACAAAACCAAGCAGTAGCGATAAAAATGCATTTATAACAAATTTTTTAACTGCTGTTGCAAATAGCACAAAAGCGAGTTCAGGAACGCAACAAGATTGGACATATATAAACAATTATTTATATTATGGCAAAATGATTCAAGAGGGGAGTAGCAATATATACACATTTAATTCTAATATAGAAATCACGGAAGATTTAGTGCCAACGAGTTTTTGGGGGTTAACCATTCAGTTTGATATAGTTATTCAAGCAATACAAGCAAGTGGTGCGGTAAATAGTTCTAATGTAAAAATAAGTGATAGTGTAACAGCAACAACCACACCAACAGCATCAACTGCAAGCACAGTTGCAAGTGCGACAATGTGGGCAAGTGCTTTTCCTGAAGGGCAATCATTGGAAGGTATTTTATATGTACAAGTTATAGATAACACACAAACAGTTATGGTTGCAGGCGGAGAGAATTGCCCAAGTGAATATACAATTCCTTCATATGTTAAAATGGATGGAACATATTCAAATGGTTGCCCTGCGTGGTTTTCTAGTGATGATGACTTTGCGGATTCAAGGGATGATGCAAGCGTTTATAAGGTTGTTCAAGTCTCTGCTTTTAGATATTGGGATGAAAGTAGTAAAAAATTTGTAACATCAGTTTCGGGTGATGGGTTAGACACAATGATAAGTTTTGGTAGCACAATATCTAAAATAACTATACCAAGCACTGTAACTAATATAACTAGACGTGCATTTGACGGTGTATGCTCTTTAAAAACTATTATATTTAATGAAGGGTTGTTAAATATTGAATTTTATGCATTTAATTCTAATATTGGTGGAGTTTCTTATGATGGTTTATTGACAAGTGTCACTTTCCCTATGAGTTTGTCTTATATAAGTGTTGGTGCTTTTAGCTATTTTAAATCTTTAACTTCTGCAACATTTTTAAGCGGGACTGGAACATGGCTAACGGCTGATGGTGATTATGTCAACGGAATTGGAAGTGATTCACTAAATGCTAGTTATTTAAATAGTGGAACTTATAAATATAGAAAGAATTAATTAAAATAGTTATGCAAAAAGTGGAAGAAGTTTTCCGCTTTTTCTTTATTTTCTTTGTTTTTTACGGTTATTTTGGAGACTGATTTTTGATTTTGTTGATTAAATATACATATATAGAATTTATAGAAAAAAAGTAGTTGACATTTGGTTTAGATATGAATATACTTAAAAAGTGTTTAGTAATTGCACATTGTTTTTATGATTAATTTTTGCATTATTTAAAAAAGCATTATTGGTGATTTATGTTGATTTGTTAAGTTATAAATTGCTATTGAAATTAAAATAAATTATGTGATGTTAAAATTTAAGCAAGTTAAATTTTAAAGTTGCTAACCGCAACAACCTTGATAAATCAAGGTATCACAGTTTGAAATAGTCGTTGTTTATATCAAATACAAAAATAAATTTTTGTGCTTGCATAAACTTTCTATATTATAAATTATTTTGTAAATTTTAAATAAGATTAAATAATTTCACATCTTTAAATTAAGAATGAAAATAACAGCAATTAATTAAATATGATTATATATATAAAATAAAATTTGCATTATTTATGGTAAGCAAATTAAAGAAGTAAAAATTTATGAAAGGAGAGAAAGAAATAATGAAAAAGTTTGGTAATTTTGTAGTTAGGGCAAGATATTGGTTTTTTGGATTATTTTTGCTACTTGCGGTTGCGGGGATAGTTTTAACGCAATTTGTTGGGACTAATTACAATATGGTAGAGTATTTGCCAGATAATTCTAAGACAAAGATTGGCATAAAAGTTATGGAAGATGAGTTTGGTTCTGCGGGAACGGCATCAGTTATGATATGTGACGTAACAAAGGAGCAGGCGAGCGAGTTAAGCAAGGTTGTAGCACAAGTTGAAGGTGTTGCAAGTACGGTTTTTGATGCGACAAATGATTCTTATTATAATGAAAGTGAACAAAAGGCATTAATTAAAATATTTTTAAATAATTCCGATTATTCTGTTGAGGCAGAAGACACACTAAGTAGGATAGAGACGGCACTTGAAGGTGCGACCTATGATATGAGCGGAAGTGCGGTTGATGCCATACATAACAGGAATGCAACACATAGTGAAATGACGCTAATTTTGCTTGTTGCTATTGCTATTGTTATAGCAATTTTGTTCTTAACATCTAATTCATATATAGAACCTTTGATTTTCCTAATTGTTATAGGTGTTGCAATTATTATCAATATGGGGACAAACATATTCTTAGGAAGTATATCATTTATAACGCAATCAATAAGTTCTGTAATGCTTATAGCATTAGAAATGGATTATTCTATTGTATTGCTACATAGATTTAGAGAAGAGAAGAAGAAAGTTGGCGATAGTTACCTTGCAATGGAAAAGGCAATAAATGGTTCATTTATGGCAGTTGTTTCAAGTAGTTTAACAGTTATGGCTGGATTAGTTGCATTAATGTTTATGGACTTTTCAATAGGTTTTGATATTGGAATGGTTTTGGCAAAAGGTGTGTTTATCAGTGTTTTAGCGGTTATTTTCTTTATGCCTGCTGTAATTTTAATGTTTGATAAACTAATTGAAAAGACATCACACAAGAGTTTCTTGCCTAATATGAAAAAGGTGGGAACATTTGCAAAGAAATCTAGATTTGTAATGCCTATTTTATTCCTTTGCGTTGTAGTTTGTGCGGTATGTTTGCAAGGTAACATTACATTCTCTTATGTCGTAACAACTGGTGCGGACAATAGTGCGGTTGCTAAGGCGGAAAGAGAAGTTGAGAAATATTTTGGAAAGCAAAATCCGCTTATTGTTATGATGTCAAAAGAGGACATTGAGGGGCAAAAGAGAGTTGCAAATTATATAATTAATTATACAGATGAAAATGGTAAAGTTATAGTTAATTCACAAAGCACACTTGCATTATCTAGTGCTTATGAAGAATTAAGTGCAAGTGAAATTGTTGCAATGGGATTGACTGAAACAACAGCACAAAACATTTTTACAAGTTTGAATAAAGATGTAAGTAGTGATAAAGTTTATAAGATTGAAGTCGTTAAATATTTGCTAGAACATAACACAGTTTTGGCGACAGATTTTGCTACAACAATAAATGGATATTATAATCAACTATTTGCCGAATTAGATAAGGCTACGGCAAAGGCAATGTATGGCTTAACTGATGAGCAAGTTAGTGCGGTGTTTGGCGAAAATGAAAAGGTTTATAATATTGTATTAATCAACTTTGTTGTTCAATATAGTTTGCCTGCGGGACAAACAAGTGAAGTGCTTATTGCACACGGAAAGGCGAATGCGGTTATAAGTGTTGCTGATTTGAAAGATAAATATAGTTTGACAGATGAGCAAGTTGCAACACTTTACACTTTAATGGGTAAGAATGTTGAGACTGATAGCATTAAATATTATGAAATGGTTAAGGTTTTGCACGACAATCAAACTCTTGCAGGAATGGTTGTTACAAATATGCAAAATACATTTGTAAGTGCAAAAGAGACATTTGATAACGCATCTTCAATGCTTGTTGGTGATAAGTTGTCTAGAATGATTTTCAATATAAATCTTGCAACTGATGATGAGACTGCTCTTGCGTTTATGAACGACTTGGAGAAGGAATTGAACACTGTTTGCGGGGAAGAGGCAAGTTATATTGTTAGCAATTCATATAATGTTATAGGTATGTCTGAAGTGTTTGATAGTGATAAGACAAAGACGGATTTAATTACAATTATTGCAATTTTAATCATTGTTATGTGTGCTTTCCGTTCTTTAAGTATTCCTATTTTACTTGTGCTTTCTATTCAAGGTGCAATTTGGATTAACCTTGCAATTAATGTTGTGGGCGGTTCTAGCGTGTTCTTCGTTTGCTATTTGCTTGCTATGGCAATTCAAATGGGTGCAACGATTGACTACGGAATTTTGCTTACTGATAGATATGTTTTTGCTAGAAGGAAACAAGATAAGTTCGAGGCTATAAAGACTGCTATTGATAAATCTTTTGTAACAGTTATAACAAGTGGTTCAATCCTTGTGCTTGCCGCTTTCTGTATCCATTTTTTATCTTCAATTCCTCTAATTGCGGATATTGGCCTTTTGATTGGTAGAGGTGCATTAATTTCTATTATTACAATTCTATTTGTTTTACCACAATTATTGCTTGTATTTGATAAAGTTATTGAAAAGACAACATTACACACTAAATTCTCACCAAACAAACCACAACTTGCAACTGCTGGCGTAAATGCCAATGCGGAAGATGTTGTTGTAAGTGGCAAAGAAGTTTCAAGTGAAAACACTGACAACGCAAGCGAAAATTTGGTAAGTGCTGGTGATGAGATAGAGCAAGTTGAAAAAACTCAAAATGAAATCTTATCAAAACAAGAAATGGCACTTAAAGATTTAAGCGAGATAGACATAGATGGCGATGAAAGTGTTGAAAGCAAAAGAAGTGGCGAAAAGCGTAAAGATAATGCAAGTAGTAAAAAGGCTTCAAAATCAAATAACAATGCTAAGGCAAAAGGAAACAAAAGCATAAAGATTAAATCTAAAAGTAAATAATAATAAAATTTATTTGAAATCAATTTTAGTTTAATCAAATTTTAGTGCTTAAAAATAATAAAGAAAAAGTTTGGCTTTTATAGTCAAATTTTTTTATAAAAGTTGTAAAAAATTTAAATCAATTTAAGGTTTAAAGTGATATAATATTTATGTTAATGTTTAAGCAAATAAAATTATTAAAATTAATATATGCAAATTTAATAATAAAATTATTTGCAATATGAAAAAAGTTAAAAATTTGAATTTATTTAGGGGTGTGATGTAAAATGAAAGCATTTGATTATTTTAAAGAACTTAATAAAATTCCTCGTGGTTCATTTAACGAAAAGCAAGTGGCAAATTATTTGTGCGATTTTGCTAAGAAAATGGGGCTTAAATATAAAATTGATGATTTATTTAATGTGAAAATTTTTAAGGATAATGGCTCTGATAAAACTATAATTTTGCAAGCGCATATGGATATGGTGTGTGAAAAGTTGAAAGGCGTAAATTTTGACTTTGAGAAAGAGGCGATAAAGACAATAATTGATGGCGACTTTATCCGTGCAGATGGCACAACCTTAGGCGGAGATGATGGCTTTGGCGTTTCGCTTATTTTGGAAATGCTGGAAGAGTGTGGTGAAGGATTTCCAAATATAGAAGCGGTTTTCACATCGCAAGAAGAAAGCGGAATGGGCGGTGCGAAGTTTATTGACACAGGCGACCTTAGTGGAAAGTTTTTGCTTGGGCTAGATGGCACAAGTAGCAATGAACTTATAATAAGTTCGGCTGGTTCTTGTAGGCTAGATTTTGAAAAGAAGTTTTATGGCGAAAATATAAAGATTGATAATGCCGATTGTGAGTGTAAAGGGAAGAATGCTGGCGAAGAGTGCTTAAACAGTAAAGAGGAAGGAATAGGCGAAACGCAAGAAAATTGCAATTATAATTTATTTAAATTAGAAGTGCTTGGTCTTCTTGGTGGACATAGCGGAGAAGATATAGACAAAGGACGAGCAAACGCAAATGTTGTGGGATTTGAAATATTGGGAAACTTGGCAAAACAACCGCTAAAAATTGTGGAAATCAATGGTGGCGGAAAAGATAATGCAATTCCTAGGGAATTTACAGCAGTGTTTGAAAGTGCTTTAAGTCTAAAAGAAATAGAAAGTGTTTTAAATGAATATAATCAACTTTTTGCTAATAATTTTCCTAATGAAATTAATGCAACTTTTAGCATCCAAACAAGCGAAAATAATTTAAATTTATTTAATCAATTTGAAAATTGTTCAAATCAAAAAGATTGTAGCAATGTAAGTTGTTTGGCTTTAAGCGAGACTGATAGCAAAAATTTAATTGACTTTATAACACATTTTCCTAATGGAGTTATAGAAAAAACGGCAGAAAGTGGGCAGGTAATTTGCTCAATAAACTTAGCAAATGTGCAAGTTAAAAATGCACAATTTATAAGCAGAACAATGCTTCGCTTTAACACAACAAAAGCACAAAGCGATGCACTTAATGAATTTACTTTATATTCAAATTCAAAAAATTATAAATGCATTTTGCGTGATTCCGCACCATTCTTTGAAGCAAGTGTAAAGCACGATTTAATTGATATTGCAGTAAAATCTTACGAGCAATGTGGCTTTACAAATTTAAATGTTATGCAAATCCACGCAGGGTTAGAAGGTGGCATTTTTGCGGAAAAAATTCCAAATCTTCAAGTGGTTGTTTTAGGTGCTGACCTTTATGATATCCACACCCCACAAGAAAAAATGAGAATCTCATCATTAACCAAACTTTCAAACTGGATTAAACAAATAATGTTAAATATGTAAAAAATTATTTATTGCATTAAATTATAAATAATTTATTTTAAAAATTTGTTGAATTAATTGACAAATTTTTTTTGTTTTGATACTCTTATATTATAGAAAAAATAAAATTTATGCAGGATGGGAGGAAATTGTGTAATGAAAAAAGAGATTGTAGTTGGAAAAATGAAACGATTGATTATCGTAATAATGTTGCTAACGATGTTGGTGATGCTAACAAGTTGTGAGCATTGGATGACAAAGAAAGCATATAAAACAGAAGAGTTTTTGTTTTATAATAACACTATAATAGAATTAAGGGAAAAAGCATTAGAGCAAGAAAGTTTGGTTATACCAAAATACTTAAATGGGCAAGAAGTGTATGGCATAAGAGATATAAGGGAGTATGCTGTTTCTGGAGAAAAAGTAATGAGTATAAATGGTGATAGAGTTAATTTAAAGAATATTTATTTTAACGAATTTATAGGTAATTTACATTATGCTGATTATAATAGTTTTAGAATTTATAACATGAAAAACATTTTTATTATAAGTAATGATATGAATTTGTCAAAAACCACAACAGTTTTTTTAGATTTTGATTTTATGGCAGAATCTCAAAATTATTATATTTCTAATTTTTTATTGAATAAATTAGTAAATTTATTTGATGAAGATAATGAACAATATTGTATGTATAATAAAGATAAAAAAGAACTTAAAATAACTGATTCTAGTAACAACATAAAGCAATATATTTATACCGCAAATTTATCGTTTATGTACAACTATGAAGGTTCGCCAAATTATGATTACTGCTTTATAGATAATACAGAAGATGGGACAGTAAATAAACCAAAATACGACCCAATAAGAGAAGATTATAAATTTACTGGTTGGTATAAAGATAGTGAATGTAAAGAAAAGTTTAATTTTGAAGAAAAGATAGAGATAGATACGGAAAATTATAAAGAAAATAAAATTTACGCAGGTTGGGAGGAAATTGTGTAATGAAAAAAGAGATTGTAGTTGGAAAAATAAAACGATTGATTAGCATAATAATGTTGCTAACGATGTTGGTTATGCTAACAAGTTGTGAGCATTGGATGACAAAGAAAGCGTATAAAACGGAAGAGTTTTTGTTTTATAATAATACAATAATAGAATTAAGGGAAAAAGCATTAGAACAAGAAAGTTTGGTTATACCAAAATACTTAAATGGGCAAGAAGTGTATGGTATAAGAGATTTAAGAAGCTACATATCAGGTCAACGAAATATAAATATAAATTGTGATTTTTATAATTTAAAAACGCTTTATCTTAACGAATTTATGGGTGAAGAACAATATTCTCAATATAATAGTTTTTGTTTATTTAATTTAAATAGTTGTTATTTTACTAATGTCCCTGTGGACTTAAAAAATTTTGATAAAGCATTTAATTATATTACACCAGGATTTAACAATTTGTATTTATCCGTAGGGTTGCCAAATACAAAAATTGTGTTTTTTCCATTAAAAAGGATTAATATGATTTTAAATGGGGTTGACTTTGATAGTAAGCAAACTTATAGTAGAGAATATAAGGTTGTTACGGAAGCTGGAAAAAAGAGAATAAATACAATAAAGAAAGAAACAAATGAAGTATTGGGTTATATACAAGCGGCAAATCTATCGTTTATGTACAACTATGAGGGTTCGCCAAATTATGATTACTGCTTTATAGATAATACAGAAGATGGCAAAGTAAATAGACCGAAATATGACCCAATAAGAGAAGGTTATAAGTTTACTGGTTGGTATAAAGATAGTGAATGTAAAGAAAAGTTTAATTTTGAAGAAATGATAGAGATAGATACGGAAAATTATAAAGAAAATAAAATTTACGCAGGTTGGGAGGAAATTGTGTAATGATTAAGAAGCTAAGTGTTATAGTAAGTTTGGTTTGTTTGTGTTTATGTACGGTGCTGTTACCGCTACAATATTTTAAGGTAAGTGCGGATACCGAAATTGTAACAATCAATAATTTAGATGCAAAGACAAATAGAACAACAAAATCTAATAGTAGTGCGGAGATAACAGTATTTACACCTGGGTTAAATTCTCTTGCTAGTATTTGGAGCAACAATATTGGAGATAGTAACTTCTCAAATGAAATGTTAAAATATGAAAACGATTCGCTTATTGAAAAAATAAGAAGTAAGGACCCTGAAAATACTGTTGTATATTTAGCAACAATAGATAGTTTAAAGGGTACAAAAAGTGAAGGGAATAAAACTGTGGCACAATCTGTAAGTAATTTTGCTAATGATAGCTCAGCAAATCCAACTTTTGGGGCGGAAACTTTAAAGGCAAGATATTTAAATGAAATGGGCTATACAGATTTAGACCAACTTTATTTAATACCACAGTATACAAATAATTATTGTTTTGAAGGAATAAATGGAGATACGGCTAATATTTTAACAAAGTATGTGAATAATGGACACCCGATAAAGAGGAGTTTAACTACTGAAGATGTTAATAAGCATATTATAATATTGTTTCAACAATATACCTCTTATATAAGCGAAAATAATGATTATGTTTATATGCAATTAGAGTATATTTTAGATAATTTATCTTATGATTATTATTCACTTACAAATAAGTTACCTACATACAATTTAATTTCGCACAGTAAAGGTGGGTTGACTAATATGCAATATGCTTTGGCACATCCTTATAATGTTAGTTCAATTTATACTTTGGGTGCACCTTTTAGTGGTTCTCTGCTAGGTTCTGCATTTACTGGAACTTTGGAGTTGGCGGGGCTTAGAAAAAATTATGCTTATAAAGAAGATGAAAATGGGTTATCTTTAAATTATTGCCCTGGTGTTTTGGACATATTAAACAAAGATTTAACTGATAGTTATAGAAATTATTGGAATAGAAATTATAATTCTTTATTTTCGCATATTAATTTTGTTACAATAGGGTCGTATATAGATTTGGGGTTTATAGGGTCAGTGTTGTACGAATATGCACAAATGGAAAATATAGAATGGCTTGGTGCTGTTTCTTCTTTTGTTTCTTTGATAAATTTAATAGAAGATAATGATTACAATGTGGGTATGGGGTTTGCTCGTGGTATTGTAAAGCATTTGGCTATAGTGTATTTTAAAACATTAAATTATATGCTTCCATTAGATGAATATTTTATTAAACAAGTAGAAGCGATGGATAATATAAAATATACTACTCTATTCGGTGAGCACATCGGTGAGCGTACTATAAATGGAATTTATTTTGCTGATGATTTATTTATAGACTTAGGTTCTCAGGTGGCGGATGGATATAGTGGAGTAAGAAAAGTTTATAAGCAATTTAAAATGGGTGATTTTAGCAACTCTAAAAAGAGTATGTATAATGTGGGGGTTGCACATAATTTAGAAGCGAAGAATAAGGATATAACCGATTTTATAAGTAAGGACATAAAGATTGGGCGAAGTGTGGCTACATATGATGTTGTGAATTATAAAACTGGGGTAGAGATTGTAAGTTATAATGGTGGAGTTACGGGTGATACCATTACAATACCGAACACAATAGATGGTAAGGCAGTTTTAAAGGTGGGAGACAATGCTTTTAATGGAGAACTTTGGAATAAAGATTTTAGCAATATTAAGCATATAGAAGTGCCTGCAAATGTAGAGAAGATTGGCAAGAGTGCTTTTGCGAATATGACTGGGCTTGAAAGTGTTGAATTTGATAAGTTTGGTAATTTAAGAGAAATTGATTCTTTTGCATTTAGCAATACGGCATTAGTGAGTTTAGTGTTGCCTGGTTCATTGGGGGAAGTTGGACACTGTGCTTTTACTGGTGCAGATAAATTGGAAGTAATAGAAATAGATAATTATAGGTCTTCTACATATAGTTCAAGTGCGGGCGTGTTATTTGATAAGGCAGGGACAACATTAATTGCAGTGCCGAATAATTTTAAAAAGGCACAATATAAGGTACCGCAAGGTGTTGAATATATTGCTCCATATGCTTTTTACAAGTGTAAGAATTTGCAAAATATAAATTTAAATCGTGTTAGCAGTGTTTATAAGAGTGCGTTTGAAGATTGTACTGCATTAGAAACGATTGATGGGAACGACTTAATGTCTGTTGGAATGGAGGCGTTTGAAAACACAAAGTTTATAAATTTACAAAGGGCAAATAATAATGATTTTATTGTTGTGGCTAATGCTATTGTGGAGTATAATGGTACAAAAGAGACTTTAAAAACTAGTGATTTTCCGCTTAATGCTATGACTATTGGTGAGGGGGCATTCGCTGGTGCAAGTGTGCGAACAGTTGGGCTACCTAAGAGAATAGCATATGTAGATAATTATGGTTTTGGTGGAATGGAGAACTTAAATGAAATAAGGATTTACAAGGAAACAAATTGCCTTGAATATATTTTACTTTGCACAAATGAAGACACAAAGATAAAAGTTAAGAATTCTAATTTAAATTATTTTACAAGGAATGAAAATTTAAATGATTATAATATTGAAAGCATTGCAACTAATGTTACAATAAATTTGGGTGTTGGAACGGAAGCAATTAATTATGTGGCATATTATGGAGATAATTATGTCTTGCCGATTAATGAGAATAGTGCGATTAAGTTAGTTGATGAAGAAAACAATGTTTATGCAAGGACTGGCGTTTGGAATAAAGAAGATGCAAACTTGGTTTTAAATGCGGTTACGGAAAATAAAGTGGTGTGGATTTGCAATAATCAAACTGTTTATGAGCAAGAGTTGCAAATTGGAGATGTTATTAGTTTTAGTGATGGTAACATAATAATTAATGGTGAAGTTAAGATATCAGTTATTGCCAATTATTATGAGATTGTAAGCAGTGTAAGTGGGGATATAGTATATGATGGTAGCATAAATCAAATTATTTTGAATGCTATTCCTATTGAATATCAAATTACTGTGCAAAATGCAAATCCTGTTACGGGCAACGCTGTGATATTTCCTTTTAATATAACAAATATAAGTGATTATGGATTAAATTATTTTCAACTTTATAATGAAAAATATAATTATTTAGGATTATACACTGCAATTAATGGTGAATTAATTGATACTCCTGCAAAACTTATAAATATTGCTAAATCAAGCAATAAAGTGGCATATGCTAAGTGGGAAAGGATTAAATACGTTGTTACGGTTGATGTTTCTAATAATGAACAAACTGCTGTGTATGAAATAGAGTCTGGTGAAAGATTTAATTTAACTAATCCAATATACCAAAAACCTTATTATAGTTTTGTTGGTTGGTTAATTAATGGTGCGTTAGTAAATAATAGTTATGTTATTGTAAATAGCGATATATGGATTGTGGCAAAATGGGAACCTATCAACTATAACATTAATTATCATAACGTTGATGGATTGCAAAATCCTAATGTTACAACTTATAATGCGGAAAGCGGGAATATAACTTTAAATGAAAATATAGTTAAAAGCGGTTTTATTTTTGAAGGCTGGTTTACGGATAGCGGTTTTACAAATAGAGTTACAATAATTAATTTTGCAACGAATGGTGCGAATTGCCACATTTATGCAAAATGGAAAATGAGTTTAACTTTTTCAAGAACTACACGATATACGATAACAGATTCTGGTAGATTTAATCAATCTAGGGATATTGTTAATATAAGGGCATTATCAGGTATGACAGTTGCAGAACTTATAAGTGCAGGTTATACGACTTTAAATATTCATATTGAAATGATGGTAAAAGAAGTTGATGATGGATATCAATATATTTGGTTGTATGATGAACCTGATGAAGATGACCCTGATGGTTGGCTATATGGTAAAGTTTTTGAGCATGGTTCAGGCTATAAAGATACTGATTCATATAAGCATTATTTTGATGCAGTAATTCAACTTTCTGATATAACAAATGATAACTTTTATGTCCTTTTTGGAGCATCTGGCTACCAAAATGACACATGGCTTAATTGGAATTTAACTTTAAATATTGAATCATCAATAAATTAGCAAATAATTAAAAGTTTTTCGTGTGGATGCTTTAATTGGTGGGAAATTTGTTTGGTTATGAAAAAATCATCAGGTAGACTTTTTGGGTTTGACTGATGATTTTTTCTGTTTTGTTTTTGTGCTTATTTTGGAAAAGTTTGTGCGTTTATTTTATTAATTATTTAAATGTATTGTTGCTTGCGATATGGTGCATTTATAAATTGATTTAAATAATTTTTTCTATTTTTTTGGGGGGAGTTAATTTTCATTGCTTGTGTTGCTTGATTGTTGTTGAGATTCACTTTCTTTTATTGTTTCATTGCTTTCAACTTTTGGTTTTGTTTCATTTGGTTCGCCTTGTTGTTGGACTGAAGATTTGTTGCGAAGATTTGATTTAACTTCTTTTATTTGTTGCTTTTTATCGTGCTTTAATTCGTTTAATTTTGCTTTTTTAGAAAGTTTTAATTCAATTTTTGCTTGTTTGTAATCTTCCTTTGTCTCTTGCATTACTTCTTTGGAAACAAATTCATTTTTATATTCTTGCTTATATTGCTTAAAACCTGTTTTCATTTCTTTCTTTGCTGTTTTATGCTCTTGTTTAACTCTTTCCTTATCTTTCTTTATTGCATCTTGAATGCTTGTTATGTTTTCCGTTCCATTTATCAGCCTTACAATATTGCTCCTATGAGAGAAGATTGTTATAAATGCCATAAGTGAAACAATTATATAAATTGCAATATTGTTTCCGCTTGGGACATAAATTAATTGCAATGTTGTTAAAATTATGATAAGTCCCATTGAAGTTACGCTCATAAGTTTAAAAATTAAAACTGAAATTATTGCAACGACAAAGGTGATTAAACTTAAAATAGGTTGTGCAACAAAGAATATGCCAACGAAAGTAGCAACGCCTTTTCCGCCTTTAAATTTGTAGAAGATAGGGAAGATATGCCCTAACATACTTGCAAATCCGCAAGCGAATAATGCTGTATAACTATAATCGGTGCCTGTTAGATAAAGTGCATAATCGCTTTGCACATATCCGCCAAATAGAAGCACACCAGCAAGGGCGGGGATTGCGCCTTTTAAAACATCTAAAAGTAAAACGAGAACGCCAAGTTTTGCACCATGAGTTCGCATTACATTTGTCATTCCTGGGTTTCCGCTACCTTGCTTTGTTATGTCCACATTGTGTGCAGTGGACACAATTCTGCCAAAACTTATGCTACCTAATAAATAAGAAGCAATAACAAGCAATGCCAATAAATAATAATCCATTATAAACTTTTCCTTTTGCCACATTTTCCGCTATTTTAGTGGCTGTTTTGTTAGTTTTTTATTTGATTTGGGCTTAATTTTAATTATAATAATGCAATATAATAATTAAATATTTTATTCTCAAATTGAAATTAATAATTTTATTTCTTTCCATTATTTATTTTGCCGCAATCAAATAAATTAACATTTTTGCATTTTAATTGTAATTGTAGTTGTTGCAACATCTTCTGTTGTTTCATATGTTGGGTTTGCAAGAGGTTCAATGCTTAATGCTAAAACTTCTTTTTTAATTGTTTCTGCATTTTTATTAATTAAATTATTTATGCTTTCATCTTTTGCACTTATCTCTAATTTAATTCTGTCACTTATTTCAAAACCTGCATCCTTTC
Organism: Christensenella sp. UBA6406; assembly: GCA_002438625.1. GTDB lineage: Bacteria > Bacillota > Clostridia > Christensenellales > UBA1242 > UBA4647. The sequence goes on along the minus strand of DJPS01000027.1, from coordinate 7,346 downwards.
TTGAAACTTGAAGTTGTCTTATAATCTCTCGTAAGTTGCCTTCATCAATTAAGTCTTGTGTTAAGTTGATATCTAATGCGACTAAAGTGTTGTTCATTGTTGCAACAGCAAATTCTTTTTTAGGTGATAACTTCTTTTCAAATAAAGTAGGGTCAAGTGGGTCAAAGCCTGCAATTTCAACTTGCTCATTGCTGTCAAATTGTGCAACTGCCTTTTCCATTTCTTCACTGCTTAAATTTGCAAGTGCTGATTTTAACTCGTTTACTCTATTTTTAAGCACTTGTCCTGCCTTTCTAAAATCAACGGCAAGTGTGCTTGTGTTGAAGCGGTTGTCATCTGTAACATATTCAATTTGTTTTATGTTAAGTTCATCTAAAATAATTTGCTTTAATGTCTCAACTGCTTTCTTATAACTTTCATCGCACTTTAAGAACATTTTGCTAAGTGGTTGCTTAACTTTAATTTGATTTTCATTTCTTAATTTTTGTGCAAGATAAATTATTTCCCTTGATTTGCTAACCATATCAATCAATTCTTTATCAACTGGTTGGTTAGGAGCATCAAAGTTTGTTAAATGCACAGATTTTGCTTCATCTTTCTCTATTTCACAAACTAAATTTGTCCATATATAATCTGTCATAAACGGAATGATTGGTGCCATTATTTTTAGTGTTGCTTTTAGTGTGTGGTAAAGTGTAAAGTAGGCATCCATTTGGTCGGTTGAGTTAGACTTCCAAAATCTCTTTCTATTTACTCTAATGTAAAAATTAGATATATCATCAACAAGGGTTTCGAAATCTTTCACTATGTTATAATATGTGTTTTTATTATAATTATCAATAGAATTATTTATAAATTCATTTTTCCTTGTTAAAAGCCATCTATCTATTGTTTGCATTTTTTGAATGTCTGGGTGATAAGAGGCAATGTCTGGGTTGTCAAGCACTGCATATGTGTTGAAGAATGTGTAAATATTCCAAAAACCTAAAAGTTTACGATTTACTTCATCTGTTAAAGAATAGCCAAATCTCATATCTAGGGTAGGGTTGGCACTTGCATATAAATAACGAATTGCGTCTGCACTTGTCTTATCTGCAACAACATCACAATCTAAACTGTTTCCGCCTGATTTATGGAATTCATTTCCGTTTTCATCTCTTACATATTGATATGTTACAACCTTTTTATATGGTGCTTTTCCAACTAGCGTAACGCTCATAACAAGTGTAAAGAAAAACCATAATTTAACTTGTTCAACCATTTCGCAAACATAATCAGAAGGGAAGTTGTTGTTAAAGAATGCTTTATCTGTAAAATATTTCTTTGTGCTAAATGGGGTTATTCCCGCATCTAACCAACAATCGCCAACTTCTGGGATACGCTTAACGGTTGAGCCACAGTTGTCGCATTTAATTTCAACCTCATCAATGTATGGGCGGTGAAGATGTGGAATTTTATCAACCATTTCAGGGTGGATTGCCTTTTGTTTTAATTCATCTAAACTGCCAATTATATGGATTTTGCCACATTTTTCGCATACATAGAAAGGAAGAGGCAAGCCATAGAAACGACTTCTAGATATATTCCAATCTCCCATATTGTTAAGCCAATCTATCATACGCTTTTTGCTGTATTCAGGTTGGAATTCAACATCATCAAGCGCCTTTATAAGCATAGGGCGAAGTTCATCCATTTTGATAAACCAAGTTGAAATAAGTTTATAAACTAAATCAGTTTTGCATCTCCAACAGAAAGGATAACTGTGCTTGTATTTATGTGCGTAAAGCAATTTATTTTGCTCTTTTAAATTTTCGGTAACTAGGTCTGTAACTTCGGTTGTTTTGTAACCTGCCATAAAGCCTGTGTTTTCTAGCATTACGCCTTGCTCATTGATAGGGCAAATTTGCGGTAAATTATATTTTAATCCTAAATCAAAATCTTCCGCACCACAGCCTGGGGCAATGTGAACAATGCAACTTCCTTCGGTTGCATCAACATCTTCCCACGCAACAATTTTATGCTCAAAATTTTGCTCTTTTAGGGTAGGGAAGCAAGTCTCATAGGTTAAGCCAACTAATTTTTCGCCCTTAAATTCTTCAATTTGCTCATATTCGCCTTTTAAAATGCTAAGCCTGTCTTTTCCTAAAACTAACTTTTCACCTGTTGCTTTGTCTTGCACTAATGCATATGTTAGGGTAGGGTTTACCGCTAAGGCAACATTTGCAGAAAGTGTCCAAGGTGTTGTTGTCCATGCAATCATTTTAAAATCTTTGCCAATTACTGGAAGTTTGATAAATACAGCTGTGTGTGTAACATCCTTATATGCGCCATTCATTTCGTGCTCTGATAAACTTGTGCCACAACGTGGACACCAAGCCATAGGGCGATTTTTCTTAACTATCCATCCTTTTTCATTACATACTTTTAAAAAGTGCCATATTGCGGTTATGTTGCTGTCGCTGTTTGTAAAATAACTGTTTTTCCAGTCCATAAATTGCCCCATTCTTATGCTTTGGTTTGTTATCTCGTTTGCATAATATGAAACTCTTTCCATACACTTTGTTGTAAATTTATCTAGTCCGTATTCAACAATTTCAGGCTTTCCGTTTAATCCAAGCGATTTCTCTTCATTAACTTCAACCCACATTCCTTGTGCATCAAATCCATTTTGATAGTGACAAGAACATCCTTGCATTGCTTGTGATTTTATTGTAATGTCTTTTAATGTTCTGCCCCATATGTGATGAACACCGCTTCTATTGTTCGCGGTTATTGGTCCATCCAAAAATTTAAAACGCTTTCCATTTTTATTCTTTTCTACAATTTTGTCAAATAAATGCTCTTCATCCCATTTTTTTAATCTGTTATGCTCCATTTCAACAAAATTCATATTTGCTTGCTCTTTTTTCATACTTTCTCCTGTATCTATAATATTGTAACTTTGTTCTTATAATGAAATATTAGAAACTATGTGATGTTAAAATTTAACTTGCTTAAATTTTAAAGTTGTTAAACGCAACAACCTTGATAAATCAAGGTATCACAGTTTGAATTATGCTTGTCGGTCAAATGAGAAAACAAAGTTTTCTCGCTTTTCCGACTTCAATATATTATAGTTTTTTTTTGCAATTTTGTCAAGGAAAAGCAAAAGGTTGTTTATAAATTCTAAATTGTCTAAACTGTAAAGTTAAGTGTAACAAGGCAAATGAAGTTAGAGTATAAACTATGTGTAGTAAATTTTTAAAGGTGTTTAAAAATTTATGCAAAATAAACAAGTTTGCTCTAAAATTAACATTTCAGCGACACAATTTGATATAAACGACGCCTATTTCAAACTGTGATACCTTGTGGTTTGTCAAGGTTGTTGCGTTTAGCAACTTTAAATTTAACTCTCTTAAAATTTAACATCACATAATTTATAGTATAATTAATTTTGTCCATAAAGCTCATAGTCCCTTGTATTTTGGTTTGGTATTTATATTATACACTAATTATGAGTCTTTATGGACTCTTTTTTATTACTTTGTTGCACTTACTTTTACAATTCAACGGTAAAATTTAATTAAAAAATTGTGCTAAATAGATTGCTTTTTTTGTTAAAATCTTATAAAATATATGTGAGAGAATTTTTAGGTTATTTTGAAAGGAGTTTTAGGATTATGATTATAGATGAAATTAAGCAAAGGAATATGCAAGCGATTAAGGAAAAGGATGCGAATGCTAGGGCAATTTTGGGCATTGTAATGAATAAATATTTATTGCAGTCTGTTGAAAAGAGAAGCAAGCAAGAAGAGATGACAGATGTTGATATGGTCGCCATTTTGCAAAAGACAATCAAGGAATTGAGTGATGAAGAAGCAGTTTATGAAAAGGCTGGTAGAGCGAAGCAAGCGGGCGAGATTAAGGAACAAAAGGCTATAATTGAATCTTATTTGCCAAAGATGATGGGCGAAGATGAGATTAAGGCGATTATAGAGGGCTTGGAAGATAAATCTATTGGAAATGTTATGAAGCATTTTAAGGTAAATTATGCGGGTAAATGCGATATGGGTTTGGTGCAAAAGGTTTTGAAATCTTTATAAAATTGAATTTTATTTCAAATTATAAAATTGGTTTTATGTGTCGCTTGATTATTTAATTTATTTTTATATTAATTCATTTTTTAATTAGATTTTACGCATTTTTATTGCAGTGTTTAAGTGGATTGATTAAGCGTTAATGCATTTTAATTAAATTAATATTTTGCAACTTTAAATAATTATTTAAATTCAATTTTAGTTTTGTGTTTGTTTGGCGTTTTGGTTTAATGCTTAGAAAAGAGAAGATGAAAAATAAGATTATGTAAAAGCAAATTTAAGTGTAGGTGAAGTTTATGCAAAAGCAAGAGTTTGTGGAGTTATTACAAAATTTCATAATTCCTTTGTTTACTGGTTCTGAACTTGAAGGGGAAGAGGAGTCAAGTAACAGAGATGCAGAAGTCGCACAAGGAGCGGGTGGGACAATTCTTTGCAAGCCAAATAAAAATGATGAATATAGATTAATAATTAAGAGAGAGCAACCATTCAAAAGGTTTGAAATCCAACTAGTTAGGGCAATTTTGGAAGAACTTAACAATGTTTATAAATACAACATAACCGAAGTTGCCTATAAAAAATCATTACAGCAATATGCACTTGAAAAGGCAATTTGCAAAAGCATAAGTGACAAGAGCACGGACACACTTTTATCTTTAATTTACGAACTTTCATTGTGGGGCAATAGAACATATGAGGGGACACGCCCAACATTTGGCTTTATTGTTTCGCCAAAAAATGTTACGGATAAAACAAAGACGCCAATTCATTTTTCTAAGATTTTATCACGGGATTTTTCTACAATGATTTCGGATGGCATAAATGGAGTTATGTTTATAAACTCTAAGGGAATGCTTATCAATTATTATAATTTGCCAAACATTAGTGACCAAAATGTATATGCACCTTTTGATTACATTAAAATGGCAAAAGCGTGCCAAAAGGGGCGTGTTGGGGTTACGCTTATAAATAATGGAGATTTGCTTATTTTTAGCGAAGGCGAGCTTGTTTTTGCCAAAAGGCGTGGTTATTGGTCTAGTTTTAGCCACGATGAGATTATTCAAAAGATTTCAGATAAATCTAATCAAGAAGTGCAAGAGGCGGTTTATCTTTCTGCTTTGGATGTCAGTTTCGCACACACTGGGGCGTGCATTTGTTATTTAAGGAAAGAGCAGGAAAGTCAAGCATTGAAGCACATTGACATTTACGACATTTTGGATGCGGATATGTATAAGGCTAAGTTAGAAATGCTTAAAGAAGATGCGAAAAAGAGTGCAAAGGAAAATGGCGAGATTTTAAATGGCAATTCTAGTGCTAATTCTAATAATAATTCTAATTTGGATGCAAATTCTAGCGATGGTGCGAGGGTGAAGTCTAGCGGTGGACTTGGTAAGGCAAGTGGCGAGAAGATACAAAGAAAGGCGAATTTGGTTTGGAAAAATAAATTGAAGCAGATTGATTGTTTTAATGGGTTGGCAGGTGAAAAAGCGGAAGAAAAAGGTTGTTTGAATGTTATAGATAATTCAAATTTAGATTTAGGCAATTTAAGTGCTGATGAAGGCGTAAAAGAAGAAAAGAGAGATTGTGGCAAGCAAGTTTGCTTAAAAAATAAATTAACTCAAATTAATCACATTGTGCAGGATAAAGAGCAAGAAGATAGGAAAACGGGAAAGCAAGATAATCAAATTGCAGAAAAACAAGACAAGCAAGTTAAAGAGCAAAAAGAAGATGAGAGTGATTTGGTTGATTACCCTGATGATTTTAACGAGTTTTTAAAGTCGGACAAGGCGACTAAGGTGTGTTCGCTTATAAAGATTTTAAGTGGAAAGAAGTTCCACGAATTGGACAGGCGTTTGCGTGCTGATTTGCTTGGCATTGATGGTGCGACAGTGATTGACCACGATGGGAATATTTTGTGCATTGGTGCGATAATTGAAATAGAAGCGGGAAGCAGTGGTGGCGGTCGTTTGGCGGCTGCGAAAACGCTGGGACGCTATGGGGTTTCAATGAAGGTGTCAATGGATTCTACCATAACAGGATTTGGTTACGATGCTAAAAAGGGCAGAGTTAAAACATTGTTCTTTATTTAATTTTTGCCTTTTAATTTGTGTTAGATAGATTTGCGTTTGTGTTTGTTTAGATTATTGCTTATGTGCTTAATTAAATAATTTAAATAAATTTTCCTTTTGGATATGCTCAAATTTGCATATATAATATATATAGAAAGGGAAAATGGGGGCAAATTTATAAAAAATATAAAAGATAAAATTATTCAATATGAAAAAGTTAAGTTTTAATGATTTGTTGGAAAGTGCAAGAGAAAACTTTATGGAATTTATCTATCCAAGTGGAGCATCTTGTTATTTATGTGATGATGACATAGATTTTATAACAAAGTCGCATTTGTGCAGTAGTTGTAAATCATTATTGCCTTTTATTAAAAGACCTTGCAAAAAGTGTGGCAAAGAGATTGATGAAAACGATTCTTGCAGAGATTGTATGGCTAAAAAATATTATTTTAATAGAGCAATTTCTGTTTGCAATTTTGAAGGAGTGGCAAGAGAATGTGTTTATAAATATAAAGGTGTTCCGCAACGCAGTTTAGGCGAAGTTATGGCGTTCTTTATGTATTGCACTTATGTTAATTCTAAATTAAATGCAAATGCAATAATTTGCGTTCCAACAAGCAAAGTGAAAATGAAAGAAAGAGGATTCAATCCTGCAAGAGATTTGCTTGTGCATATCAATAGGCGGTTGCATTTAGAAGATTTAAGCAAATGTGTTTATGAAGTAGATGGGATAAGTAACCAAAAAGCACTTGGGGCAAGTGATAGGGCGAAAAATGTTAAGTATAAGTTTAAAGTTAGAAATGCATCTAAATTTAAAGGTAAAAACATTTTGCTTATTGATGATGTTTTAACAACTGGGGCAACGGCGAACAGAATTGCACAAATGTTAAGGTATGGCGGTGCAAATAAAGTTTATGTGCTTACTTTTGCATCTGTAAAAGATGAAAGGGAGAAGCACGAGAAAGCCGAAAGTTTAGATGAATTGTTTGATATTTAAATTTACTTAATTTTCTTTATTTATATTATTAATTAATTCATTTTTACTTATTTAAATTACTATATTGAAAAATTAATTAGTTAAAAATTAACTTAAAGTTATCCACAATTTGTGCATTTTTGTGGATAACTTTTTCATTTTATGGAAAATTAGGGCGAAAAATTGTTGTACAAATATAGGGTGGTTTGTTCAAAAATGGGGCAAAAT
>DJPS01000010.1 GCA_002438625.1 Christensenella sp. UBA6406 | reverse complement strand
CCCCGTGTTTTAAATTTTGACTTTAAATTATTTAAATTTTATTGGGAATTCTTACAATTTATAATCATAGATATTTGCAAAATGTAAATATTTATGCTAAACTTTGGTGTATTAACTTATAAAATTTAAGTGTTTTTTTGGGGGAAATATGATAAAGGAATTGTTTAAAAGGATATTTAAGGGTAAAGATAAGCAAAGTGAAATAAATATAGATTTTGAAAGCGAATTTAAAAGTTTAGAAAAAGAGACAATATTTATAACCCCTTGCGACTTTAAAACAAATAGTCATATTGGAGGGTTACCATTTGTAGAAAAGGGATTTACATGGCCAACTGCGTATATAGAGAAATCTATTGGAAATAGTGAAGATAACACAACAAATTATATGGAATTGCTAATAGATATAGATTTAGCGGAAATGAGTAAATTTGACACAGGGCATTTATTGCCTGACCACGGGCATTTATGCGTTTTTTATGATATGGAGGCTTTTCCGTTGTGTAATGAAGATAGTGAAGAAGGTGTGAAAGTTTTTTATTTTGAAAACCCTACCATAGAAATTGATGCCATACCGCCACAAGAAGGTGAAGTTAGACAAATTTATAAAAGGCATAACATTACATTTAAAAGGGGCATATCCGTGCCTTGTTTTGATGAATATTCTTCTAATTTATCGCAAAACATAAAATATTATGATGAAGGTGTGAGATTGGGCTATTTTAAAGACGAAGAAAGCGAATATGATACCCATTTATTTGGATATGCAACTTTTATGCAAGGAAACGCAAAGCCAAAAGGAGATTATATTTTGCTAATGCAAATTGATAGTTATTATTTTGGTAATGGTGATGAACTAAATTTAGGCGATGCAGGGCAACTTTACATATATATAACTAAGGAAGATTTAAAAAATAGGAATTTTAAAAATATTAAATACGATTTGCAATGTGGTTAAATGCTTTCAATTTAAACTAAGCCATAAAAAAGTTATCCTACTTTTGGAGTTTGTTCCATTTTTGGATATCTATTTTTTATATTGATTTTTAATTTAAATTTTTATTTAAAACTATTCCTATTATAAGTTTTATTCATTACTTTTAAAATTGTTTGGAAATTATCATCACTGGCAGATTTGTTGCGGTGAAATTTTCCACACTTTTCACACTTATACAAAATTACATAACCTTTGTTGCCGTTATATTCTATGTCGTATGGGGTTAAAGTGCCTAAGCAGTCGTTCATTCTATCCCCTGGCTTGACATCTATATGCAAAGAAACCAAACAATGCGGGCAATGGTCCCTAGATGTGTAACCCAACTTTTCAACTTTTTTACCACAATTTAAACAGATAAAACTATCATCATTTTTTGTAAAATTTTTCATAACACTTTCATTATAACAACCACATACCAAAAAGTCAAGCAATTAAATTTGCATTATAAAATATTACAAATTGCAAAATAATAAAAATTAAATTTACTCCATTAATAAAATGAAATTAAATTCTTTATGAAATGAAATTTTAATTTAAATAAAATAAAATTTGCGGGCGGGAAAATCCGCCCGCCCCCGCATAGCATTTTGCTTTTGCAAGTTTCTTGCAAAACGGAAAATGATATGCAACCACTCCTTTAATAAAATAAATAAATTCCGCTTTTATTTTCAGGTTATGCAAAACTTGTTTTGACATAACCGTTTATATATTGTAAGACAAAATTTATTTTTGTCGCATCCACTTTTAGTCCGCTTGTCCGCCCCGCCCGTGCGGTTCGCATAACTGCCCCACAAGCAAGCGAAGTGCCAAAATGGCACAAAGGGAGCGGAAGCGGAGAGCAAGCGGAAGCGAAGCGAAAAGCGAAAGCGGTGGGGCGGTGATGCGGTCGCACGGGCGGTGGCGAGAGCGGTGAGCGAGCGTGAGAGCGGAGCGACAAGTGGAGTGCAACGGAGCGATGAGCGATGCTGTGAGAGCGAAGCGAACGGGAGAAGCGAAGCGGAAAGCGAAAGCGATAGCGTGAGTGGGAGCGAGCGGGGGTTGGGTGGGCGGGAAAGCGAACGCAGTGAGCAAATGATTAAGATTTGTTTATAGAATTTTTTAACATAAAAATATTTTAAATTGTTTTCTAATATTTAAAATTGCTTCTTTTAATTTTTGGTTTGTTATTTCCTTTATTTAAATTGCTTGAATAATTTTAACAACACATAAATTTTTAGCAACAAAAAAGACTATATGAATTGTTTTTTATTTCTTATAGTCTTTTTAATTTTTTAATCTATTTGCAAATATTCAATTAATCTCTTAACTTTATATGAACTTCTCTTAATTGTTGTTCTGTTACTTCACAAGGGGCACCCATCATTACATCTTGTGCCTTTTGGTTCATTGGGAATGCAATAATTTCCCTAATGTAATCTTCTTTTGCAAGTAGCATTACCATTCTATCTATTCCTGGGGCAATGCCTGCGTGTGGTGGTGCACCATATTGGAACGCATTATAAAGTCCGCCAAAACGCTTCTTAACTTCATCTTCCTTGTAACCCACAATATCAAATGCTTTAACCATTATATCTATATCGTGGTTACGCACCGCACCAGAACTTAACTCTATTCCGTTTACGACAATATCGTATTGATATGCCAAAATGTCAAGTGGGTCTTTATTCTCCAATGCATCTAACCCGCCTTGTGGCATCGTGAATGGATTGTGGCAAAAATCTATTTTGCCTTCTTCTTCATTATATTCAAACATAGGGAAATCTACAATCCAACAGAATTTATAAACATCCTTTTCTATTAAATCTAATCTCTTTCCTAACTCTGTTCTTAAAATGCCAGACAATTTTGTTGCAACTTCGTTTTTATCTGCAATTAAGAATATTGAATAACCTGCCTTTGACTCCGTTTCCTTTATCAAATTAGCCTTTTCTTCTTCGCTTAAAAACTTAACAATAGGTCCAACAAGTTCATTGCCTTCTTCAACCTTTATCCACGCTAAGCCCTTAGAACCTTGCTCTACCATATAACTTGTTAAAGTATCGTAAAAACTCCTTGGCTTATCCTTAACTTCCACGCCTATTGCTTTAACTGTTTGTCCCTTAAAGGCATTGAAATTTGTATTCTCAAATACTTTTGTTACATTATGGATTAAAATTGGATTTCTTAAATCTGGTTTATCACTACCATATTTTTCCATTGCTTCCCTATATGGAATTCTTGCAAAAGGAGTTTGAATTTTAGCACCAGTGTATTTTTCAAATATCCACGGCAACACTTCTTCCATTATTGCAAAAACATCTTCTTGTGTTGCAAAACTCATTTCCATATCTAATTGATAGAACTCACCTGGACACCTATCCGCCCTTGCATCCTCATCCCTAAAACAAGGTGCAATTTGGAAATATCTATCAAATCCGCTTACCATTAAAAGTTGCTTAAATTGTTGTGGTGCTTGTGGCAATGCATAGAATTTGCCCTTATGCACACGGCTTGGCACAAGATAGTCTCTTGCCCCTTCTGGACTGCTTGCAGTTAAGATTGGAGTTTGAATTTCATTAAAACCCAACTCGTGCATTTTGCAACGCAAATCAAAAATAATATTATTCCTAAGTTGAATCTTTTTAACCATTTTTGGATTTCTTAAATCTAGATACCTATATCTTAACCTTAAATCTTCGTTACATTCTGTGCTTTCATCAATTTCAAAAGGCAATACATTTGGAGATTTACCCAGAATATCAATAGAGTTGACTTCTATTTCTATTTTTCCTGTTTTCAACTTTTCGTTATAGTTTTCTTCTGTTCTTGCTATAACCTTACCTTTTGCTCTTATAACTGTTTCCCTGTTAATGCCTTCAATTAAAGCACTATCTTTAACAACTAATTGAACAACACCATAAATATCACGCAAATCTATAAATGTAATGCCACCGTGGTCCCTTATCGTTGCCACCCAACCTGACAAAATTACATCTTCTCCTAAATTGCTTTCATTCAATTCGCCACAACTGTGTGTTCTAAATTCATTTTTTATAACTTGGCTCATTTCTCTTTCTTTTGCTCCTAAAACTTTCATTTTAATTTATTTCAATTTGATTTTTATTTAATTCATTTTTTTATTGTGCCCAATTTTTACAATGCAAACTCTTTAATAAGATTTTCCAAAGTAAACCATTTTATCCGCTTTTTTACCACAGCACACGCAAGTGTCTGCAACTTTTTCTTGCTTCCAAGGAATGCATCTGCTTGTTAAACCCGCCTTATCCTTAATTTGCATTTCGCACTGTAAATCACCGCACCACATTGCTTTTATAAAGCCTTGTTTATTATTTGCAATATCAATCATCTCATCCATATTCTTAGCCGTGTAAATCATTTCCGCACGCCTATCATATGCCATTTTATACATATTCTTTTGGATATCTTCTAAAAGTGATTTAACTTCATTTTCCAAATTATCCATATTTATGCTAATCTTTTCGCCCGTATCTCGCCTAACCAATATGCAAACGCCATTTTCTATATCTCGTGGTCCACATTCAACTCTTAAAGGAATGCCCTTCATTTCGCATTCGGCAAACTTCCAACCTGGCGTATTGTTTGAATCGTCCATTTCAACCCTTATGCCAGATTGCTCTAATCTTTCCTTTAATTTACCGCAAACATTTAAAACGCCTTTTTTTTGCTGAGCGATAGGCACAATTTCAACTTGAATAGGTGCAATTTTAGGTGGCAATTTTAAGCCCCTGTTATCACCATGCACCATAATGATTCCGCCTATAATTCTTGTGCTTATTCCCCAACTTGTTTGGTATGGAACTTGCTCCTTGCCATCTCTCCCCATAAAACTTAGCCCAAATGCCTTAGCAAATTGATTGCCAAAATAGTGAGATGTTGCACCTTGCAATGCCTTTCCATCGTACATCATTGCTTCTATTGTGTAAGTTGATTCAGCACCCGCAAATTTTTCCTTATCCGTTTTCTTTCCACGGATGACTGGGATTGCCAAATCGTTTTCCACAAAGTCCGTATATAAATCGTGTATCCTTTCAGTCTCGGCACCCGCTTCTTCCGCAGTTTCGTGCAAGGTGTGCCCTTCTTGCCAATAGAACTCTGCCGTTCTTAAAAACAATCTTGTTGTCTTTTCCCACCTGCACACATTTGCCCATTGATTATATAAAATAGGCAAATCTCTATAAGAGCGTAAAATGCCCGCATAATAATCACAAAAAAGTGTTTCGCTTGTTGGTCTTACACACAACCTTTCCGCAAGTTCTTCCTTGCCACCGTGCGTAACCCACGCAACTTCTGGGGCAAAACCTTCTATATGCTCCTTTTCCTTATTTAACAAACTCTCTGGTATAAACATAGGAAGCATAACATTTTTATGCCCTGTTGCTTTTAGCCTTGCATCTATATCGTTTTTAATGTTTTCCCACAATGCTGTGCCATAAGGTTGCACATACATACAGCCCCTAACACAAGAATATCTCGCAAGCCCTGATTTTAAAACTATGTCTGTATACCATTGTGCAAAATCATCTTCTCTATTTGTAATTTCTTTTACAAACTCTTTTTCCATTTTTTCACTTAACCTTTAACTTATTTTTATCTAATTTAAATACAATTTTAGCATAAATAAAATAAATTGTCAACTTAAAAAAGACACAAAAAATTGTGGAAGAAAATCAATTCCAAGAACTGTTTTCCATTTCCACAACTTTTCCTAATTTTAGTGATTTTTGCACATCTATCACTCTTTGGTTTGTTGAACCTTTAAACTTTAAATCTAAACTGCGTTTATTTAATTCAAACTTACCATCTATAAGCACATCAACATAACTTAAAAGCTCGTTAATTGGTGTGCTGTTTTTCTCTAGCAACTGCTCAAATGTAAAGCCTGAATAAAGTGCTAAATTTAGCCCTTTTGCTTTAACCGCCTTTGCTAGTTCAATTAATTTTTCCGCTTGCAAAATTGGTTCGCCACCGCTTAGCGTAACGCCACTTAAAAGCGGATTTTCATTTATTTTATTTATTATTTTTTCAACTTCTATTTCGTAACCGCCATTGACATCGTGCGTGTGTTGGTTATGGCAACCCTCGCACTTATGCGGACAACCTTGCGTAAAAAGCGTAAAGCGAAGCCCTGGCCCATCAGTTATAGAATCGTTGACATAACCTGCAATTCTAATTTTTGACATTATGTTTAACCCTATCTCTTTCTTCTGCTCTCTTGCCGTTGTTAAACCTATCTAGCGTGCCAACCAAATAACCTGTTATTCTTCTTATCCTTTCAAACTTAGGTTCACCCTCGCATTCTTTTCTTCCGCATTTAGGGCAAGTGTCGTTAATTATGCCGTTAAACCCGCAAACTGGGTCCCTATCAACTGGGTGATTAATTGCACCATAACCTATGCCACATTTTTCCATATACTTAACAACGCTTTCAAAGGCATCTAGGTTCTTTGTTGTGTCGCCATCTAACTCTATATAACTTATATGCCCTGCATTTGTAAGTGCGTGATAAGGGGCTTCAATCTCAATCTTTTTAAATGCTGAAATAGGATAATAAACTGGCACGTGGAATGAATTTGTGTAATAATCCCTATCCGTTACACCCTTAATAAGCCCGAAAATCTTTTTATCAAATTTAACAAATCTTCCGCTTAAACCTTCCGCTGGCGTTGCAAGAAGAGTAAAGTTTAAGCCATATTCTTTTGATGCATTGTCTGTAAAGTCTCTCATATGCTTAACAATTTCAAGACCTAACTTTTGTGCTTCTTCACTTTCGCCGTGATGCTTGCCAATTAATGCGACAAGAGTTTCAGCAAGACCAATGAAACCTATTGACAAAGTTCCGTGTTTTAAAACTTCTGCAACGCTGTCGTTTACACCCAACTTTTCGCTATCTATCCACACGCCTTGACCCATAAGGAATGGATAATTTTTAACTAGTTTTTGGCATTGAATTTTAAATCTATTCAATAATTGTTTTTTAACTAATTCTAGCATTTTATCTAATTTTGCATAGAATTTATCTATATCCTTATTGCTCTCTAAGGCAATGCGTGGCAAGTTGATTGATGTAAAACTTAAATTGCCCCTGCCATAAGTTATCTCTCTGCTTTTATCGTAAACATTCCCTATAACTCTCGTACGGCAACCCATATAAGCCACTTCTGTTTCTGGATGACCTTCCTTATAATATTGCTTGTTATAAGGAGCATCAATAAAACTGAAATTAGGGAACAAACGCTTTGCACTGACCCTGCACGCTAATTTGAATAAATCATAATTTGGCTCACCTTCACTGAAATTCACGCCTTCTTTAACCTTGAAAATGTGAATAGGGAAGATAGGGGTTTCACCATCACCCAAACCTGCTTCAGTTGCAAGTAGCACATTTTTTATAACCATACGCCCTTCTTCGCTTGTGTCTGTTCCATAGTTGATTGAACTAAATGGCACTTGTGCACCCGCACGGCTGTGCATTGTGTTTAAGTTGTGGATAAGTGCTTCCATTGCTTGATATGTTGCCCTATCCGTTTCTTTATATGCGTTTTTAGTTGCAAAGTTTTTAATTTTTAAAAATTCTTTTTCGCTATATAAATTGGCAAAACATTCCTTTTCCTTTTTATCAAATGCTTCATTTATTTTTAAAGTTGGATTTATGCCTCGCTCTTTCATTTTGCCAAAAATCTCATTTATTTTAGCATTTGTTTCTTCTTCGTTTTTATCTTCACAAATTAAACTTGATGCCTTTTTAATGTTCTTTATGTAATTTTTTGTATAAGTCTTTTTAACCCCTTCAGCTAAACCATAATCAAAATTTGGGATGCTTTGTCCACCGTGTTGGTCGTTTTGATTAGATTGAATTGCTATGCAAGCAAGAGCGGCATAACTTGCTATGTCGTTAGGTTCACGCAAGAAACCGTGCCCTGTTGAAAAACCATTTTTGAATAATTTGATTAAATCAATTTGACAACAAGTTGTTGTAAGATTATAAAAATCAAAATCGTGGATGTGAATGTCGCCCTTTCTGTGTGCTTCCGCTTCTTCATCACTTAGCAAAAATTTTTGATAATAATATTTTGCACTTTCACTGCCATAGCGAAGCATTGTACCCATTGCTGTGTCGCCATCTATATTGGCGTTTTCTCTTTTTATATCGCTATCAATCGCTGATGTGTTTGTAAGTTCATCCAATATTTTGATAAGCTCAGTGTTCATTTCTCTGTTTTTACTGCGTTGCAATCTATATGTAATGTATTTCTTTGCAACCTCAGCATACATTTCTTCCATTAACACTTTTTCAACAATATCTTGTATATCTTCAACTTGCGGGATACCATCCGTAAACCTTTCATTCATTTTTTCTTCAACAATTCTTGCAAGTCTTAGGCTTTCTGCTTCGTTATCTATGCCATCTGCCTTCATTGCCTTATTTATTGCTGATTTAATTTTTAAGATGTCATAATCTACAACCCTGCCATCTCTCTTTTTTATGTTTGTAACCATTTTGCCTCCTAATTTCATTTCGGTTTGCTTATAGTGTTACATAATTTATGCCCCATAGTCAATAAATAATGACAAAATAATTTTGAAAATTTTTACCAAACACAACATATAGTGTTTTTTAAAAAAGATTTAACAAGACACCCCTAAAAAAAGAAAAAATAAATTACTTAAAATTCATTTTTCTCCTTTCATTTTTTATTACACATTATATGCGTTTTACATCTTTTGTTTTAATAACACAATATTTCACCTGTGTTTTCTCAAATCAATCCCATACTGCTCTAAATCCCTTAAACTTTCATTAAGTTCTTTTAACTTTCCCCAATCAGACGCAATTTCATTTTCTATTTCACAAGGAATCGTATAAACAAAAAACGGATAAACAGATTGCTCGTATTTATGATAAACTTGTCCAAAATTATCTATAAATAACTCTTCTTTATTCATTTCAAATTTTTCAATTATATTTATAATATTTTTATGATTTTCAACAACAGCATCTACAATTAAATCAAACAATTCTTTATTTTTTCTTTTATAGCATATTTTAATAATAGATTAAGATTTGGAGATAATATTTGTGCTTGCTGTTGTAACGCAGTAGTTATATCTTGTCGTAAAGGATTACAGAACTGAGCAAAATGCATTCTATTTCGCCAATAACCATCAGTCCATTGTTGTTTTTTTAAAAACGAATTAATGATATTCTTTTTAGAGAGCATTTCTATAAAATCTCTTTCTGAAATAACTAAATCAGTTGGATAAGTATAAACATCTTTTCCCACATACTCTTTTATGTATATAGGCATAACCCAACAATATAAATTATTAAATAACTCAACATTATCATATTTTATAGCCAATTTAATTAAATCATCTTTTAAGTAAGTCAAAAATTCAAACCTACTATGATCATCTTTCATCATATCATTAATGATGTCAATTTTTTCAAATTCAACTAAATAATGGAAAAGTGTTTTATCGTACTCATCATAAGCAATATAATAATCAAAAACACCATTTTCACCTTTTGACATCATTTTTATTTGTGTATAATCACCTTCATAAGCAAGTTGTCTAAGCGTACATTTTGGAGAATTATATTTATCTTTTGCTAAATAAATTTCTTCCATAGACACGTTTAAAATTCTGCTTAACCACAATGCTTGTTGCGGTGTAGGGATTCTTAAGTTTTTATTTTTAACGCTAATCAATTTTGAAACCAAATTTTTTGCTGTATCATAATTAAGTGTATAATCATATTCCATAAAGGCATCAATTATATCTTTGTTTTTAATACTTCTAGCATCTGCCTTTTCCTTTAAAAATTTTGCTATTTCAATCGCTTCAGCGATTTTTAGTTCTTTATTCATATTTTACCTCCTTATATTTAGCGATTAACCGCACACGGAATTTCATCCGTCTTTACAATTAATAAATCATTTTTCATACATTCTCCTTTGTTGATTTTTCTGTAGATTTATCTCAACATTGTAATTGTATCACAACAAAGTAATCAAAATCAATATTTTTTAGCGGTTTTAAAGTGTCAAATACGATACCATTTTATTGAATTGTAAAAATTAAAAAATAAAATTTGTATCTTTTTTGACTACTAATTTTCGCACATAAGCACCTTTAAAATTTTAGGGAACTTTTACGCATAAATATGACATAAAAAGTTCCCTAAAATACAAGTGTTGTTTTAAATTTAATTAAATTAAATTATTTTTCTAATGATTGGATTTGATTATACAAATCTTTTTGTTTTTCAATTATTCTTTCTTTTTTATTATAAAGCAATTTAGCTCTTACATAGCAAAGTTTTTTATCTATGGCAAATTTAGTTTTATCGTAAATGTGTGGCAAAGATAAATGGCAAGCGACAAGGGCTGAACCAACGGCGAAATATTTTTCAAAATATTCTGGTGCAAAGATAAGCACACCTGCACCAAAGAACGCAAGGGCTGACGCATCCGCAAAAACTGAATAAAAATAATTATCTTTATAAACCGCTTTTCGCATATCTTTCTTTAACAAATAAGAGCGTAAACCGCCTAAATGCGTTTGCTCGTTTATGTAATCTATGTTGTATTCTTTTATATAAAGGTCGTTCAATTCTTCTTGCAACGCTCTTTTCTTGGCTTCTATCTTTTTGTTTTCTTCTTTATCATTTTCCGCTTTTATCTTTTGATTTTCAGCATTTAAATTAACATTGTTCATTTTTTGGTTGTTTGTTTTTTCTGCAAATAAATTTTCTTCAACATTTTCATTTTCTGTTAAATCAATCCTCTCCATAACAATTAACTCCTTTTAACTTTTAAGCAATCAAACTGCATCATTATAATTAAAATAAATCATTCATTTTGTTATTTAAATTATAAATTATGTGATGTTAAAATTTAAGCAAGTTAAATTTTAAAGTTGCTAACCGCAACAACCTTGATAAATCAAGGCATCACAATTTGAATTATGCTTGTCGGTCAAATGAGAAAGCAAGTTTTCTTGCTCTCCCAACTTCGCATATTATAACACAAAATTGACCAATTTTCAATAGATAAAAAGCAAAAAGTTAAAGCACGGAAAAAGCACTTTAGCTTTTTTATTTTTTAAAACTTAATCAAAAAGCATTTTACAAAAAACCTTTTTGAATAAATTTATTTTAAATCTTCAACATAGTCAACAAGTTTTTGTAAGTTACCTATGGTTGAAATATAATAATTTGTGCCACTTGTGAAAGTGTCATCATTGTACAAATATGCTTTTACAGTTTTCATCACATTAGTTGATTCTAAAACTATAACCATTTTTGTATAAGAATATTCTACATCTTCAACTTTTACAGTTTGTGCTTTGTCAAAATTGAACATAACATAGTTTGTTCCTAAACTTGAAATTTTTGTTACAGTTTCGTTATATTCAGCTTCTGCACCCATAGAAATTCTGCCATTGAAAAGTGCATTGATTGAAGATTCTTTAAAGGCATTTACATAATTGTCGTAAATAGCATTAAAGACTTTTTTATCATCGTCATTTGATTTATCATAAACTCTGCCATCCATAGAGCCAACCACAATTCTTGCAGGTTCGCATTCTATTGGTGCGTAAGATTTTGGCACACACGCCATAACAATCGTAGCAACGACTAAAAGTGCAATTACAATTAGCGAAACTAACGGAATAATTTTTTTAGACATAAAAATCAACCTCTCTACCTTTTTAAAATTTTAAACTAAAAACAGCGAATAAAAACGCAAAGTTTAAATGATAAACTTCTTATTTTTCAAGGCAAACAACAAAATTGCCACACGCTTTTAGTTTAAACAATGCTCCTATAATCATACTTTATTTTTTTCAATTTGTCAAATGATTTTCAAAAATATTTAAATTATTTTAAATTTTATATTTTTTTATTTAAATTATACCTATCAAAACTTAAACAAACTTAATCAATCATTGCAATTTGCACAATGAGAAAAAATAAAATCCGCATATTGTTTGTTGGCATCACGCTTTAAAATTTGGCTCAACTTAGCACTGTAATCTTCAACAAATTTTGTTGTTAAAACATTGCCATTAATCAACCTTGTTAAGCAATCTACACCATTTTCGTTAATTAAAAGAATTGGAATAAATGATTTAAAATATAAAACATTTTGCCTTTCTTGCTCGGCTAACCTGTCCGTTGTTATAAGCAATTTACCAGAATTTAAAACTTCCATAATGGAGTTTAATCCGCATTTTGTTATAACAGCATCACAACTTGCAAAAAGACTTTTAAACAGTTCATCACTAACAAAACCATAATTTTCTATTTGCAAATTTTTAAAGTTGCGTTTTTTATTTTGTTTTGCAATTAATTTATCAAAAAAGATTTTTTGCTTTTCATTTTTGCCATTTATCAAAATCAGTCTTGCATTTACATCGGCATTGATTGCATTTTTAATATTTTTAACAAGTCCGCTAAATTTGCCGTCCCCTGTCATTGCAACAAATGTTGTTTTTTCGTTTTTTTCTTTTTCTTTACTTCTAAGCCCTTGCCACTCTATTTTGCAAGGTGGGGCAAGAACTTTTATTTGGTTGTCGTTAAAGCCTATGCATTTTAATTTTGACTTTAAGGCATTTGTAAAAGTGAAAACATAGTCAATATGAGTTGCTTGCTCGATAAATGGGCAAACGACATAATCTGAAACAGTTAAAGCGATGGGGACATTTTTAACACATTCACAATCTTTTGCTTTTAAAGAGGAAAGAGCAATGGCGGGAAAGAAATGCGTGCATAAAATGAAGTGCGGATTAAATTCTTCAACTGATTTAATGATTTTCTTATTTAAGCCTGCAAGCATAAACTTTGTGTCTATGTGCAAACGCTTTACGGGTTTGCTTTTTTGTTTTAGTTTAAAGATTGCATTATAACTTTTTCTAAAATGCCTTACAACAAAACGATAGCCTTCATCACAAAGAAATGATTTAAATTTGCAGTTATAATCCTTGTAAAAATTTATTTCTTTTATTTCGGCAAATTCGCCATAATTTTTTATAATTGCCTCTTTAATGTTTTTTGCAATTATGTTATGCCCTGAACCTGCTGTAACTGTAAAAATTAAAATTCTTTTCATTGCTATTCCTTTTGCTTTAAAGTTATCTTATCACCTAAAAATTTAATTTGCAAGTGTTTCAAAGTATTTTTTGCAAATAGTGAAAAATTTATGCAC
>DJPS01000029.1 GCA_002438625.1 Christensenella sp. UBA6406 | reverse complement strand
TTTTAACTAATTTTAAACAAATTTATGTATTTTGTTTGTTAATCTTTTAGATTTATTTTTATGAAAAGAAAAAAGTTATCCACACTTTTTTCTGTTTTGTGGATAACTTTAAGTTTTTTACATTTTGGCAATTTTTAAAATTGCTTGCATTTTAGAATATTATTTTGTATTATTAAAAGTAGCAAATTAATATATATTTAGTAAAGGGATAATTTATAATGAATAAAGTTGCAGTGATTAAATGCGAAAGTTACGAAAATAAAGAAGTGGACAAAAGAGTTGGAAAAATGCTTGGATGTCTACACGATTTTTTAAATAATGTAGATTTTAAAGATAAAAATGTTGTAATTAAAGCCAATCTTGTTTCGGCAATGCACCCTAGCAAATGTGCAACAACGCACCCAAGTGTTGTGGAAGCAGTTGTGCGATATGTTATGGCAAAAGGCGGGCATTGCACCATTGCGGACAGCAGTGGCGGTCCATTTAACAAAGCATATATGAACAATGTTTATAAAACGACTGAAATGGACAAGGTTTGCGAAAGAACAGGGGCAACAACAAACAGCAACTTTTCTTTCGCTGAAATTGCAAGCGACAAAGCAATAATGCACAAAACTTTGCCAATTATAAACGCACTTGTTGATGCGGATTTAATTATTAATATTGCGAAATTAAAAACCCACACATTTATGGGCTATTCTGGTGCGGTTAAAAATATGTTTGGTGCAATCCCTGGCTTAATGAAAGTTGAAATGCACGGCAACTTTAAAGACCAATTTGCTTTTTCTAATTATATTGTTGACATATTTGAAACACTTAAAGATAAGATTTGCCTAAACATTATAGACGGCATTGAAGGAATGGAAGGTGAAGGCCCTACAGGTGGCACGCCAATAAAAATGAATTGCCTTTTGGCAAGTACAAATGCTTACGACCTAGATTTGATTATGCAACAAATTATGGGCATTAACCCTTACGATATGCCCCTTGTTCAAGTGGAACAACAGCGAAATTTAATAAGTGAAAATGAATTAAGCAATATTGAAATTATTGGAGATAACCCAGCCGCTTTTAAAAAACGCAACTTCAACAACCCCCAAATTGAAATATATAATAAAAGCAATAAAAAAATCCCACTATTTTTAAACGGTTTTGTGCATAAAGTTTTAACAAGGCGACCTTGCATAAGCAAAAGAAAATGCAAAGGTTGCAAAAAATGCTACAATCACTGCCCTGTTAAAGCGATTACAATGCACCCAAAGAAAGACAATAAACTATATGCAAAAATTGATTATGAAAAATGCATCCGCTGTTTTTGTTGCCAAGAACTTTGCCCTTTTAATGTTGTAAAGATAAAATCTGGCATAATTTATAAAATTGTCCATAGAAAGCGAAAAGCAAATAAAAACGCACAAAAAGCATTAAAAAATTGAAAATTTAATGATTAATCAAAAATTGTTGACAAAGGAATAAAAATATCGTATAATATTTAAGAACATTTATAATGTAAAGGAGACAAATGAAATGAAAAGAATTAAAACTATTGAAACTCGTGATTTACAAGCAAGTGCTGTAACTGGTGGTTGTGGCGAATGCCAAACTTCTTGCCAATCTGCTTGCAAAACTTCTTGCGGTGTTGCAAATCAAGTTTGCGAGAAATGTGCTAAGTAATTACATAAAAAGAAAATGCCCTGCCCTTGTGGGTTTGGGTTATTTTTTGCTTTTAATGAAGCCCCCCAAAAATAAACTATAACCAACAAATGAAAATTAAGGAGAAAAAATGATACATCAATATAAATTAAACGGCAAAAATATTGTTTTAGATGTCTTTTCAGGTTCAGTCCACGAAGTTGATGACCTCGCCTATGACATTATTGC
The DNA here is from genome assembly GCA_002438625.1 of Christensenella sp. UBA6406. Lineage (GTDB taxonomy): Bacteria > Bacillota > Clostridia > Christensenellales > UBA1242 > UBA4647. Next base: position 10,804 of record DJPS01000029.1, on the reverse strand, counting down.
CGAATACGAAACAAAAGATAAAGAACAAATAAAGGCTGAAATGCTAGAAAAATATAAAAACGACCCCACTATAAACGCACAAGAAATTGAAGATGTTTTTGCAGATATAGAAGAACTAAAAGCAAACGGAAAACTTTACACGCAAGACATTTATGCGGATAAAAAATTTAATTTTAAAGCACGCAACACAGTTGTTAAAGCCCTTTGCCTTCATATAGCCCACACTTGCAACCTAAATTGCGATTATTGCTTTGCAAGTCAAGGAAAATATCACGGCGAGCGAGCCCTTATGAGTTTTGAAGTAGGAAAGCAAGCGATTGATTTTCTAGTTGCAAACAGTGGCACAAGAAGGAACCTAGAAGTTGACTTCTTTGGTGGCGAACCACTTATGAATTTTGAAGTAGTTAAGCAAATTGTCGCTTATGCCCGCTCTATAGAAAAGGAAAAGAACAAAAACTTCCGCTTTACACTTACAACAAACGGCGTTTTAATTGATGATGATGTTATAGATTTTGCAAATAAGGAATGTCATAATGTCGTTTTATCATTAGACGGAAGAAAAGAAGTTCACGACCACTTGCGTAAAACAATTAACGGGAAAGGCAGTTATGATATAATTGTGCCAAAATTCCAAAAATTCGTAAAAGCCCGTGGCAACAAAGGTTATTACATCCGTGGCACATTTACACACAATAATGTTGATTTTACAAACGACATTTTCCATATGGCAGACTTAGGTTTTACAGAACTTTCTATGGAACCCGTTGTTTGTAAACCAAGCGACCCATACGCCCTAACCGAAGAAGATTTGCCAAAACTATACGAGCAATATGAAATTTTAGCAAAAGAAATGATTAAACGCAAAAAAGAAGGCAATCCATTTACATTCTATCATTATATGATTGACCTTCAAGGCGGACCATGCATTTATAAGCGTATTGCAGGTTGTGGCTCTGGCACTGAATATCTTGCCGTAACCCCTTGGGGCGAACTTTTCCCTTGCCACCAATTCGTTGGCGACCCTAAATATTCTATGGGCGATGTGTGGAAAGGCGTAACAAACACTGAAATGCAAGACAAATTTAAATGTTGCAATGCCTATGCCCGTAAAAAATGCAAAGACTGTTGGGCAAAACTTTATTGCTCTGGTGGTTGTGCCGCAAATGCTTATCACGCAAGTGGCTCAATCGAAGGCACATATGATTATGGTTGCGAGTTATTTAAAAAGCGAATGGAGTGTTCCATAATGTTAAAAATTGCAGAAAAAGAAATAAATGCACAAAATGATAATTTAAATAATCAAAACAACAGCCAAACAACGCAAGCAAATGAAACAACTTGCAACGGCAACTGCGACAACTGTGGTTAAAATTTAAACAAGTAAAATTTTAAAGTTGCTAACCGCAACAGCCTTGACAAATCAAGGCATCACAGTTTGAATTATGCTTGTCGGTCAAATGAGAAAGCAAGTTTTCTCCGCTCTTCCAACTTCGCATAATATAAATTATATATATATAATTTAGAAAAATGTTTTAACAAAACACAGCAAAATGTTTTGGGATACAAAAAAAATAGATAATTAATTTTTAGATTTAGCAAAGCGAAAATGGATTTTGCACCTGCTTAATCAATTATTTTATTATCTATTATTTTTTAATTTTAAAAAATTATAAATTATTTCACAATAGGCTCACCTGATTTTAAACTTTCTATTGCATATTTATGACTGAAACAATTATATATTGCACTGCCACTTACGACCATATCTGCACCTGCATTATAAATCTTTTCCGCATTTTCTAAATTCACACCGCCGTCAAAAGACACAATTAAAGATTTCTTTAACCTATCTCTAAGCGAACTTGCTTCTTTAACTTTCAAAATTGTTTCTTCTATTAATTTTTGTCCGCCCATACCTGGCACAACGCCCATAATTAAAATTATATCTAAATATTTTAAATATGGCACAATATAAGAAACTGGCACACTTGGCGAAATGGCAATGCCCGCTTTTATTCTTGCCCGCTTAATTCTTTTTAGGCATTTTATTAAATGCTTTTCATAATCAAAATAATCATATTGCACAGTTATTCCCCAAGGACGACATTTTATGTAGTTTCTAATTTCACCCACAGTGTCATCAATCATTAAATGCACATCAATCGGAAATTTTTTATATAATCTTTTCAGCTTACGCACCATAGCGTAATCGTATGTAGATTTTTTAACTGCAACCCCATCCATAATATCGCAATGCAAAAGGTCTGCTCCACTGTTTATCATATCGTTTGCATATGCTGGCACATCTTTTAGTTCAACGGGTTCGGTTGATGCTGACACATATCTTTTTCTTTCTACTTTATTTTCTTGTGTTTCCTTCTTTACTTCTACAAAATTATCTTGTTTATTCATAGCGATTCTCCCACATATTTTTAATTTGAATATATAATTGTTTATAATTATTATACCTATTTTTATTTATTTTACAACCATTTAAAGCACTTTTTACTGCACATTCTTCATCTTTTTCAAAAATGTGAGAGCAAGGCTTATACATACACCCATCTCTAAATTTACCAAACTCTTTATAATAATGCTCAATTTCATTATATTTCACATCTAATGCATCAAATTTAGAAAACCCTGCCGTATCTGCAATTAAAATACTTCTATCTTCATTATAAAAAACTTCTGCATGTCTTGTTGTGTTCTTTCCACGCTCTATTTTTTTTGAAAGTTCGCCCACCTTTTCGTTCCTTTCTAAAACCATATTCATTAGCGAACTTTTGCCAACTGCTGACTGACCAGCAAGACAAACAAGACTATTTTTTATTTTTGCAATCAACTTTTCTTTCCCGCTTTCATTTTTTGCACTGACAATAAGAATTTCAACCCCACTACCCACATAAGTTTCTTTAACTTCACTTATAAACTTTTCGCTTGACACATCTTCTTTATTTATGACAATAAAAGGTAAAACATTATTTTTTTCGCAATTTATGATTAATTTATCTACAAGCAAAAAGTCTGGCTTAGGCTTTTCGCTTATTACAATTAGCATTATATCTATATTTGCAATAGGTGGGCGAACAAATGAGTTCTTCCGCTCTTCTATTTGAACGATTACAGGTTGCTGAGTCTCTATCATTTCAAAAACAACATTATCTCCAACAACCACTTTACCTTTTTGCTTTAAATTGCCTCTTGCAACACATCCCACAATTCTTTCGCCACTATCTTGCAATATTTCAAATTTATCCGCTATATTTTTTACAACTTTTCCTTTCATTTATCCTTCCACAAATTTTAGTTATTAAAATAGCTTTAATTTATTATTTATCTATTTTTAAAAATTAACTTCTTAAAAGCATCATTGAAAACTTCCAGTGCAAAACTTATTTGGAAAAATTTAAACCAAATTAATTCCATTTATTTAGCGACTGATTTCAACTAACTTAGTTTTCATCAATAATTTTGTTCCTTAATTGACCGCACGCACCATCAATGTCTGCCCCCAAAGTTCGCCTTACACTTGCACTTAGTCCATTATCTAAAAGGATTTGACAAAATTTATACGCATCCTTTCTTTCAATGGTTTTCAAATTTGATTCTTTAACAGCATTTAATGCAATTATATTTACATGTGCGACCCTGCCCTTCAAGAGCCTTGCAAGTTCGTTTGCATTTTCTTCGCTATCGTTCACACCCGCACAAAGCGTATATTCAAAATAAACCCGTCTGTGCGTTTTTTCAAAATAATAATCGCAAGCATCTAAAATTTGTTTAATTGTAAATGCATTTGCAACTTTCATTAACTTTTTCCTTATTTCATCGTTTGGGGCGTGCAAAGAAATAGTTAAATTTATTTTAAATCCATCATCTGCAAGTTGATATATTTTAGGCACTAAACCACAAGTTGAAATAGATATATTTCTTTCACTAAAATTTAAGTGCTTTTCATCCGTAACAAGATGCAAAAATTTTTTAACATTTTTATAATTATCAAACGGTTCACCACAACCCATTAAAACTATGTTTGTAATCTTACGCTTATTTTTGCTGTTTGATAAAAATCTATTTACGCAAATTATTTGCCCCAAAATTTCGCTTGCTTCCAAATTACGCACTAATCCATTTCTAGTTGATGCACAAAATGCACAACCCATTCGGCAACCAACCTGTGTTGAAACGCAAATTGTGTAACCATAAGAGTACGACATTAAAACGGTTTCAATTATGTTACCATCACCACATTTTAATGCAAATTTGATTGTGCCATCCTTGCTCTCTTGCTTTGTTACAACTTCTAAAGCACGCAAACAAAACTGCTCTTTAAGCACATCTTTCTCCTTTTGTGCAATATTGCTAACTTCATCAAAATCTTTATACTGAAAACACGCATCAACCAACTGCTTAGCCCTAAAAGGCAAAATATTTAATTCTTTTAACTTCTCTTTTAACTCTTTCTCACTTAAATCTAAAACATTAACCAAAACAGACACCCCAAACAAATAAAATCGCATAAAAACAATCGCTAAAAATGCGGTAAATAAATTAATTCTATTTTTTACAAAAATTAAAATTTTTATCCTTTAAAACTAAAAACCCATTGAAATCACAAACTAAAAATGCATAAATCTAATTTATATTTATTTAATTCTTTGCCCTATTTCAAACTTGTTGCCATTCATAAAATCTTTAATATTTAAAACTTTTCCGCCTTGCTTTTGAATGACTTTTATGCAAAGTGCATCAACCCCGCAAGATATGACAAAACCATTGACTTTATTATAATGCATAACTTCACCCGCTTGCTTTGTGTTGCACTTTACAACTTCCGCTTCAAACACTTTATAAACTTCATCTTTACACATAAAGAATGCAGTTGGGTTTCCATAAAAAGCCCTTATTTTATTGTTTATTGAAACAGCATCGCAACTGAAATCAATTAATGCATCTTGCTTTGTTATTTTCTTACAATGGGTTGCATCCTCTTCACTTTGACTTTCGGCATTTTTAACATAATAATCTATATCATTCAAAACTTTAACAATTAATTCTCCGCCAAGCACAGATAACTTATCCATTAAAGTTTGTTGATTATCTTTTTCATCTATTTCAATTTCGCCTTTTAAAAGCATTTTCCCATCGTCTAACCCCACATCCGTTTGCATTATTGTTACGCCCGTTTTGGCATCGCCATTAAGAAGAGCAGATGCAACAGGAGAAGCACCACGCAATTTAGGCAAAAGTGATGCGTGAATATTTAAAACGCCATATTTGCAAATATCAAGCACTTCTTTGCTTAAAATTTGCCCATAAGATGCAGTTATCATTATATCCGCATTTAATTTTGACAACACTTCAACACCTTGCTTTTTTATGCTTTCAAATTGATAAAGTGGCAAATTATTATTTATTGCATATGTTTTAATATCACTAAAAACGACCTCTTTGCCCCTTGCATTAACTTTATCAACCTGCGTAACAACGGCAACAATGTTATGCCCCGCCTTTATAAGCATATCTAACGGTGTAACAGCAAAATGTGGCGTGCCTAAATAAATAATATTCATAACTTCTCCTTTCCTTTTATTCTATTTTTACGATTTAAAAATTGAAAAATAAATTTATTTGCTCTTTTATTGATTAATCAATTAACTATTGCATTTTACTTTATTTGACTAATTTATCTATGTACAAAATTCCATCTAAATGGTCGTTTTCGTGGCTGACAACCCTTGCAAGAAAGTCATTCATAACAATTTCATATGGTGTCCCTTCCCTTGTGAGTGCCTTTAATTTAAGTGTTTTAGGTCTTATAACTTTGCCACTTCTATTTGGCACTGATAGGCAACCTTCAAGCCCTTCAACTGCACCTTCTGCACATTCTATTTGCGGATTAACACATTCTAAATACATTCCTTCCGCTTCTATAACAAAAACACGACGTAAAACTCCCACTTGTGGTCCAGCAATCCCGCAACCATTTGCAAGTCTCATTGTGTCTCGCATATCATCAAGCAATTCGCCTAACGCCTTATCAAACTTGGTTACAGGTTTGCAAACTTTTCTTAAAATTGGGTCGCCTTCTAACACTATTTTTCTTATTGCCATTTTATTTTCTCTCCTTTAAAATTGATTTTTATTCTATTTTTATTTAACTATTATATCATTTCTTCCTTTTTTTCAATCAAATTTAAGTAACTTTTTCGCTAACTTAAATTTTGCGGATTAATTTCAACAAAAACTACAACCCGCTTGTCTTTTGTGTTATCCACAATATCATATAATTTTTGCATTATATCATCAAAATGGTCGTTTTTAATTCTCATAATAACTTGATAACGCCATTTTGTTTTTATTCGCTTAACTGGGCACGCAACGGCTTTACAAAATATAAAATCTCCAAAATAAGTTTCTTTTACATCTAAAACTTTTTTATAAACTACAGAAGTCAATTCCCTACACGCATCATTGTCTTCGCTAGAAAACAAAATTCTAACTATATTGCAAAATGGTGGGAAATTTGTTGTGTGTCTTATTGCTATTTCTCTTGTATAATAGCCTTCATAATCATAATTATTTGCATATCTATAAACATAATAATTTGGTTTATAAGTTTGCAACACAACCTCGCCTTCATAATCTCCACGCCCCGCACGCCCTGCAACCTGCGTTATAAGTTGGAAGCATCTTTCATTTGCCCTAAAATCGTTTTGATATAAGCCAATGTCCGCATCTACGATGCCAACAAGCGTTACAAGCGGAAAGTCGTGTCCTTTTGCAATCATTTGCGTGCCAACCAAAAATGATGGTGATGTATTTTCAAATTGTTCCAATATTTTGCTATAACTATCTTTAGATGTTGTAGAGTCGTTATCCAATCTAAAAACTGGCACATTTGGAAAATATTTCTTTAATTCATCCACAATCATTTGTGTGCCCATTGAACCAAACCTGAAATCTTCACAACCACACTCTGGGCATTTATTGATAGGTTTATAACGTTTATCACAATAATGACACTTTAACATATCATCTTCCTTATGATAAACAAGCGTAACAGAACAATCTGTACATGATGGAGCGTAACCGCACTTGCAACACCTTAAAAATGAAGCATATCCACGCCTATTCAAAAATAAAATTGCTTGCTTTTTATCATTAACAGCACCGTGTAACTTATTTATCATAAAATCGGATAAGGCATCAAATTGACCAGCCATAACAATGTCGTACATATTGACATTGTACATAATAGGCAACTTTTTGTTATTTACTCTAATCGGCATTTTAACTAAATTATATTCGCCTTTTTTTGCCCTATAATAACTTTCCACACTTGGCGTTGCACTGCCCAAAACAACAGGGCAATTATTGTATTGACACCTAAACTTTGCAACATCTATTGTGTTATATCTTGGGTTGCTGTCGCTTGTGTAAGATGTATCGTGTTCTTCATCTATGATTATAAGCCCTAAATTGTCAAGTGGGGCAAATATTGCTGACCTTGCACCAACGGCTATGCGGGCCTCGCCCCTAAGCAGTTTAAACCACTCATCCAACCGCTCACCCGCACTTAATCCGCTATGAAGGATTGCAACATTGTCGCCAAATCGTGCCTTAAAGTTGGATAAAACTTGTGGAGTTAATGATATTTCAGGCACAAGCATTATAGCACTTTTCCCTTCTTTTATCGCCTTTTCAATGGAATGCATGTAAACTTCTGTCTTTCCACTGCCCGTAACGCCAAATAATAAAACAACCTTTCCATTTGAATTATTTATAACATTAACTGCATTTTGTTGCAATTCAGTTAAATGAACATTTTTATCATCCTTGACCCTAAACAATGGTGCCCTATTGATTGTCATTTCAAACACCTCAACAAGCCCCAACTCTTTTAGTTTATTAACTGCTGAAATGGGGAAAATTTCCGCCATATCTTTTAAAAGGGCACTTTCTTCATCTCTTAAATATTGCAAAACTTCAACTTGATTGCTTTGCCTTGCTGTTGCATTATTAATAAAATTTTCAATCTTTGCACTGTCCCCTTCTGCTTTTGATATCCTTACCGCTAAAAGCAATTTTGGTTTGACTTTTCCGCCACGAAGCCCACTAGGCAAACATAACCTTAAAACATCAATTTTTCTTAAATGATTTTTTTTGCATAAAAATTCCATTAACTTAATCATTTCAGGTTTAATCACGGGTTGGTCATCAATTATGGCTGTAATGCTTTTCAATTTACTAATTTCACAAGTTGAATCTTCTTCTATTGCTATAACGAATCCTTCAATTTTTTTTGGACCAAACGGCACATAAACCCTATGTCCCACTTCAACATTTAAATTTACAGGTATATCATAATCAAAAACTTTATCAATTTCGCTAGAACTTACATCAACAATTACCTTTGCAATCATACTAAACAATATAGCACAAATAAAATAAAATTTCAATCATTTTCACATATTTACCCACTAAAAACACCTAAGCAACAAAACCACAACCAACACGACCCCAACGCAACCCATTAACCGCAACAATTTTTTAAACAATAGGTGCAAAAATGCTTTCGGTTAAATAAATTTATATTTTTTAATTGTATATAATGCAACTCATTCCAATCAAAGACAAAACTTTCAACTCAATGCACATTTTTTAATTTTACAACGCCCATATAAACAACAAGTGGAGAAACGGAACCGCTTACGCTAAAAATGAAGAAAAAAGCCGTTGAAATTGCCCCAAGCAATTTGGCTTGCAACAGCAATGCAAGACCTTTGCCCAAAAGCAAAGGCAACGGACACCATATAGGGGTGCGGAAACACCGCAACCACAAGCACGCCCCGCAAATAAATTTGCGTGCCCGCCCGTGCTTGCCTGTGCCAGCGTTCCCGCACCCCCACCAATGCTCCCTCCGCTCACGACCGCCCTCGCACAGGTGTCAAGCCCCCGCTCCCGCTCTGCTTGCCCCCCTTCGCTCCCGCTAGCCGTTCGCTCGTCCACCCGCACTGAACTTTCCCCAAAGCCATAGCCACTCGTTAAACGCCACGCTTTTTATCAAGTATTTTTTGCTCTTTTGCAAAAAATATAAAGCAATTTTAATTTTTTATGATTTTTAACTTATTTTAAAAAAATTTATGTATTATGATTGTAATATTTTTTCACTAATTTCTTAAATTAAAAAAAGTTATCCACATTTTTTTGCTTATTGTGGATAACTTTACGTTAATTTTTAACTGATTATTTTTTCTATTTAAAATTTAAATAAGTAAAATTGCTTTGTGCTATAATGATTTTTATAAGGAACAAAAAACAAATTAATTTTCTAAATCAAAATATTGCAAAATAATTGCACAACAATTTCAATTTTACTTGTTAATCAAAAGTGAAAACTAAATTTTTTGCTTTACAATTTTAAATAACGCTATTATGAAATAGAATCATATTTTTCGTGATACCTAATCTTTGCCCTATCTATTGCTGCTCTTGCCTTTTCAACACCTTCAATTTCCTTAACTTCTGTAACTTTATCTTCCAAATCTTTATAGACCTTTAAGAAATGCACCATTTCATCTAATGCGTGCTTAGGCAAAGACTCTATATCTTGATATGTGCAATATAGAGGGTCCTTATAAGGAATGGCAATAATCTTTTCATCATAATCGCCATTATCAATCATTGCAACAACGCCCAAAGGATAGCACCTTACCATTGTAAAAGGGTCAATAGTTTCACTTGAAAGAACCAAGACATCAAGTGGGTCTCCATCTTCTGACAATGTTTTAGGAATAAAGCCATAGTTTGCAGGGTATTGCATAGAAGTATACAAAATCCTGTCCAAAATCATTATTCCTGTTTCTTTATCCAATTCATATTTTTTCTTGCTGCCCTTAGGAATTTCAATAACGGCAATAAAATCATTTGGCATAACTCTATCGTCGCTTAAACCGTGCCAAATATTTTTCATAATAAAATCCATAATATTTTCTCCTTTACATAATTTAATCTAATATTATTCAACTAATTAAAGTTTACAACCATAGATTATAGCAAATAAATTACAAAAAATCAATCTCTCAGCCTAACTTTTACCAAATTTTCTTACGCATAATATAAAATATTTTTAGCTCTTTACTATTTAAGTTTTAAAAATTGCCATTTATCCATATTTTTAGTGCGTATTTTTAGTAAAATTTATTCTGCCCATTCTATCTTTAACTTAAACTTTATTGCATAATCAATGTAATTATCGCATTGTTCCAATTCTAATCCCTGCAAAATGTCAACATAATCCTTTTCGCAAGGAATAGTTATCGTATTCTCTTCTAAATGACCATCACACATCAATACCCCTAAATATAACATCTCTAATTTAGTGACAATAATATCACTTATAAAATTATTTTTTATGCTTTCCAGTTCTTTATCTCCTAAATTATCTTTTTTATGCTTTAAATCAACATCAAATGTTAATTTTAAACTTTTGCCATTTATTTGAGGCAGTTTTATTGAGTAAAACGGGGCAAATAATTCCCAGTTCTCTTTTAAACAATATTGCGTTTCTATTTCAACACATTGACTTTCACTATCATTTATTAAAGCCCACAAGTCTGTTCCAATTTGCCCGCTATTTGCATTAACATAATTGCCACCAACTTTAATAAAATACTTTACTAAATTATTATCATTTATTATTACAATAGAATCTTTTTCATTTGTTATTGTTGAATCTCTATCATCCTTATCTTCTTCTCCTGTTTTGCCATCATTACCACTTTCGCTGTCATCATCG
>DJPS01000017.1 GCA_002438625.1 Christensenella sp. UBA6406 | reverse complement strand
ATTGCGTTTGTGTTTTGGCAGTGGTTGCGATTGCTGTTGGAACAGGTTATTCTCTTGCCTTTTTTAGTCATTCTGTTACAACAGAACCACAAACATTGTCATTTGGAAAAATTGAAATAACGGAAGGTAGCAATGCTGCCAAAGTTAGTTTGGGTGCTGTAATTCCAGGAGAAACGAAGAATGCGAATAGTGATATGAGCAATAAACCAAACAATACAACTAGTTTAGTTTCATTTAAACCTACAACAGAATCTTTGCCTTGTTATTTAAGAGTGAAAATAGGAATTGAATGTGAAAATGTTACAGATGGAAATATGGCACAAGTTGAAGAGTTTATGAACGGCTTAACAATAGGGAGTAATTTAGACACAAATATTGTTTTGGCTTTTTGTGAAAATTCATTGAGCAGCGTTTCGTGTGTTTGGGTTAAAGTGGATGATTATTATTATTTGGTTACAAAGGCAACTGAAAGTTCATCAAGCAAGAATTTGCAACCAGTTGCAGCGGGCGAAACGGCTCATTTCTTAAAAAGCGTTACATTTCCAAAGAATTTAAGCAACACAGTGGAAGTTAATGGAACAACATACACAAATGTGCAAAGTGGTTTAACTTTTAGGTTTAACATTGTGTGTCAAGCAATTCAATCTGCTCATGTGAGTTCAACTTTGGCTGATGAAGTTAAGAATATTTTTAATAGCATTGTTTAAAATTTAATAGGTAGCATATTGCTTTAATTGTAAATTTAATAAAAGAGAAAAGAGAGCGAAAGGTGTTGAAATTTTTTAGTTTCAATGTCTTTTTTGTTTTGCTTAAATTGTATGTTTAAATATGCATTAAGTGTCAATAATCTTTTTGTAAGAAAATTTAGGTGGAGAAAATATGAAAAAATTAATTGCTATAATTTGTGTGGTTTTGCTAATGGGTGGAGTTGTTTTGTTTAGTGGTTTTACTACGGAAGAAAGTGGAAGTGGCAGTGAGTTGTTTAGGATACATATTGTTGCAAATAGCAATGAAAGCATTGATAGTCAAATTAAATATGAAATAAAAGATAAATTTTCATCTTTTTTAACGCCAATGCTTGCAAATTGTGAATGTAAGGAAGATGTGCAAAAAATTATAAATGATAATTTAGATAATTTAAAATATATTGCAAATAGTGTGCTTTCTTTAAGGGGGTTAAATTATGATGCAACTATAAATGTGGGGCGAGAGTTTTTCCCATCTAGGGCATATGGCGAATATGTTGTTGAAAGTGGTGAGTATGATGGAATAACTGTAACATTAGGTGAAGGCAAGGGAGATAATTGGTGGTGCGTGCTTTTTCCGCCACTATGTTATTATAATTCAAATTATGGAAATTCAAATGAAATTGTTTATAAATCAAAAATTTTGGAAATAATTAAGCAGTTTTTTGAAAAGTAGCATTATAAATTTATTTGTATTGTTGTGCTTGCAGATTTAAATTATTTGTTGCTTTTCAAATTTCAAAATATATTTTAATCAAATTAAAGGAATAAAAGCATAAGGAGAAAGGAGAGAAAATGAATAAAACTAAACAATTAAGATTAATTTTAATTTTGCTACTTATTTGCATTATGGGGGTGGGGTCAATGGTTGTCATTTATAAAATGGCAAATGTAAATGCAATGGCTTCATATAATGAAAGTGCGGTTCAAGTCGCAACGCTTACAACAGAGCAAGTTAAAACAGTGCAAACAAAGTTAAAAAGGTGGGGTTATTTTAATGGACCTATAACGGGTTATTATGGTCCACTTACGACTGAGGCGGTTAAGTATTTTCAAAGAGTGAATGGAATTGAGCAAACGGGAACGGTGGGACCAATCACTGCTAAGGCTCTTGGAATGACGCTTACGAGCACAACGGCAAGCAACACAACCACAAGTTCAGACCTTTATTTATTAGCGAAATGCATTCACGCAGAAGCTAGGGGCGAAAGTTATGTGGGACAAGTTGCAGTTGGTGCGGTTATTTTAAACAGAGTTAAAAGCCCAAGTTTTCCAAACACGATTAGCGGGGTAATTTATCAACCGTGGGCATTTACAGCGGTGCACGATGGGCAAATTAATTTAGAGCCGAACAGCACAGCGTATCAAGCGGCAAGGGATGCGTTAAATGGATGGGACCCAACATATGGAAGCATTTATTATTATAATCCTGCAACTGCAACAAGTGCGTGGATATGGTCTAGGGAAGTTACGGTTGTAATTGGCAAGCACACATTTGCAAGATAAAATAAAAGGGGGAAAAGTGAAAATTGAGTGATATGTATAAAGATTATGAAAATGAAGACAATAATGAAAATGAAAATAAATATTCAAATGATTATGGCGAAAAAAGAGCAAAAGGGAATGATAATTATATAATGGGAGATGACAAGTCAAGTTTTGGTGATTATATAAAAATTAATGATTTCAATATAAAAAATGAAAATTTAAAGCGAAGAATTTGCGTTTTAACCGCATTTACAATTATTTTTGCCATTGGATTTATTTTGTTTGGTATTTTATATACAGATAGCAACTTGCGTGGCAATTCCTATGGAAACAGTTTAGAGGCGGGTTATCAAAGGGCGGTTTATGAATTATCCGATAATATAAATAATATTGAAGTCAATTTAAGTAAAGTGCAAGTTAGTGAAGATGCAAGTTTGCAAAGAAAATATTTGCAACTAGTTTGTGATAATTGCAAATATGCACAAAGCAACTTCCAAATTTTGCCGATTAAATTAAGCACAACAAGGGAAGGTGTTGCATTCATAAACAAAATGGATGGCTATTGCACAAGTGTGATTGCTGGGGAAACTGCAATGACTGAATCTCAAAAAGTTAAAATTCAGCAACTTCACGGCATAACCTTAGAACTTAAAAAGGCATTAAATGATTTAATTAGCAAAATTATGGGAGGTTATAGCATTTTGCAGGCAAGCGAAAAAGATATGGGCGAATTAGATGATTTCAGTTCAAATTTTGAAGGACTGGGGGCGGATAGCATAAGTTATCCATCAATGATTTTTGATGGTCCGTTCTCAGATTCGCTTTACAATAAAGAGATTAAGGGCTTAACCGAAGTAGAAGTGGATAAAGAGACTGCTCAAAAGAATTTAGAAGCCATTCTTGCAGATTTTTATCAATATGATAAAATTGAATATGAAGGCGAAACAAAAGGCGATTTTGTAACTTACGATTTCAGCATTTATGTTAAAGATAAAATTATTTCTGCATCTTTATCTAAGCGTGGCGGTTTCCTTCTTAATTTAAGCGGTTATGCTGATGAAAGCGAAACGGCAGAGCAAACAATAGATGATGCAATTAAAACTGCAATTAAGTTTGCAGGACTTGCAGGGGCTAGCGATATGAAATGCGTTTGGAGTGATAGCCAAAAAGGTGTGGCATTTATCAACCTTGCCCCTGTAATTAATAATGTTATTTATTACCCTGATTTAATTAAGGTTAAAGTGGATTTAAGCACGGGCAATGTTGTTGGTTATGATGCGGTTTCGTATGCATATAACCATACGGATAGGGAAACAACAACCCCAACATTAAGTGCTGTTCAAGCAAGAGATTTGTTAGATTTAAAACTTAACATAAACGCACAAAAATTATGCATTATTCCGCTTGAATATGGTGGAGAAGTGCTTGCGTATGAATTTTATTGCGAATATTATGGTGCGGAATATTATGTGTATATAAATGCATTTGATGGCGATGAAGAAAGAGTTATGAAAGTCGTTTCAACAACAGATGAAGGTAATTTAACAAAATAGAAATGTAAAAAATTCAAGAAAAAGATGTGGCGTAGATTTGCTACATCTTTTTTGTGTTTAAAATATATTTTATCTTTTTTTAATTGAATAAATTAAATTTTTAAATTGCATTGCAAAGAAAATGAATTAATATAATTTAATTTTAATTTCAATTTTTATTTGAATTGCTTTCAATGTTAAAATGTTTTTTAAGTTCTTCTAACTCTTTTAAACTTTTTTCCTTATTTTGTTTTTCTATTAATTTTAATCTTTTGCACCTAACACATTTTTTATACCAAAGCGAATTTTGAATTTTGCTAAAATATAAAAATGATGGCACATATAAAATTAAGCACGCAAAAGATAATGCGAACATAACATTGCTTGCTATTTCATTTTTTAAGCAAAAGCCAATTATCATAAAAGCAATAAAAAGTAAAACTGAACTCATTAAAAGCGTAGGGTAAAGTGAATACGCAATTTTTATTAATGTCTTATTTTTAGTTTTATTTTTTGTTTCCATTAATTTAAATTTTTCTCCTTTTCCGCTATTTTTAGCGGTTAAAATTATAATTTTAGCATTTTTATAAAAGATTTATATTTCAAATTGATTTAATAATTATTTATTATTTCATTTATATTTAATTGCTTTCATTTTATTTGTTATTTTATGCCACACTTATCTCTCATTTCTTGCAAATATTTTATGCTTGCTTTTAAATTTTTAGCATCTTTTTTAGATAAATTAATGTCAAAAACTTTCTTTATTCCATCTCGCCCAATTATGCAAGGACGGCTATAAAAAACATTTTCCTTTTCATCATAATTTGATACAGGCAAAATAAAATCTTCATTAGATAAAATTGCATTAGTTATAGAAAATAGGGCAGAACCTATGCCATAATTTGTGTAACCTTTTTTGTTTATAATCTCATATGCACTATTTTTCACTTCAAATCCAATCTCTTCCATTTCCTTTTGCGTTAAAAAGTCGCTTATAGGGTTGTTTGCTATGCTTGCACTATCCCACGCAATCATTTCACTGTCTCCGTGCTCACCCAAAACAAAGGCATTTATAAATTTAGGATTTATGCCAAGTTTCTTCCCAATAATGTAGCAAAGCCTAGATGTGTCAAGATTTGTGCCACTTCCTATAACTCTATTTGGATTTCCGCCTAGTTTTTTATATGCATAAAGTGATAAGATATCAACAGGATTAGATGCAATAACAAAAATGCCCTTAAAATCATTCTTTATGCAATTTGTTATAATGTCATCCATAATTGCTATGTTGCTATCAATCAACTGTTGCCTTGTCTCGTTTGGCTTTTGATTTCTCCCCGCACATATAACACACAAAACTGCATCTTTACAATCGTTATAATCGCCCTTTTTTATCTTTATAAAATTGTTTGTAAATGCAAGGGTGTGATTAAGGTCAATCGCTTCACCTTCCATTTTCTCCGCTTGAATGTCTATCAATGCCAACTCATCAACATTGCTATCCCTTAAAACTATGTTATGTGCATATGCCATTCCCACATTACTGCATCCAACAATCACTATCTTATTATACATAAATTTAATCTCCTTTAATTTTGCTTTTTATCTCATTTTAATTTTGTGCATTTATTTAAATTTAATTTGCCAATTTTATAAATTGATTAATTAATTTTAATTAAATTATTGCATTAAATTTTAAAATTAATTAAAATCACTTTTTGCCATTTTTTCCTATGTGTGCCACTAAAAATTCAACTTTAACGGGCGAAAACTCAAACCTTATTGTCGCACTATCAGGGAAGAATGGAAAGACTTCTCCCGCTTTCACCATTTCTTTAACTTTTGTTTTTGCCTTCACTCTTAAATTGGAAATTATTTCATCTTCTTCTCCAATCTCACCCCAAACACTTTCAATGTTAAGTGCAGGCACAAACCCCATAAGTTTGCCGTTCTTATTTATAACAACAAGTGGAATGTCCAGTCTCCCTTTTGTCACAATTAAAGAATCAACTTTATTTTTTATTATGTTTTTCATCATAAGTTGATTTTACTTAATTTTTGCCCATTTTACAACTAATTTAAGCAAATATTTTAAATTTATTCCAAATTTTTAATTTGCAAATTTAATTTTAATATTGACAAA
Organism: Christensenella sp. UBA6406; assembly: GCA_002438625.1. Lineage (GTDB taxonomy): Bacteria > Bacillota > Clostridia > Christensenellales > UBA1242 > UBA4647. The sequence continues at coordinate 553 of DJPS01000017.1, read as the reverse complement.
TTGAAAAAATATGATATAATCTCCTATGAAAGATAGAATATTTAAGGAGATTTAATGTTATGGACGGAATAAATTATAATTTTGATAAAAATATAAGAAAGTATACTGAAATCGGTTATTTTAATGAGGCTAGGCAAAATCAAAAAAATGATGAAACTGAAACAGAGAAAAATTTGCAACAAGAAAAGGCAAAAAGTCAAGAACAAAACGAAAGAACAATGTAATTTGCTCGTTTGCTTTGCAAAACAATAGAAAAATTATACAAATTAATATGAAGTTAAATAAAAAGTATGCAATGAAGATAAAAGCATATTTTTTTATATTTATATAAAAATGTTTGACTAAAAGACAAAAATATGATATAATAAAGAGAAAAGAACAATAATAAGATATAATTTGCTACTTTTTGCAAATAATACAATTATTAAGTAAGGCTAAATTGCTTTTTTAGACATAACAATAGCAATAAAATAATTGTGCTAAACCTAAAAGTCAAATCGTGTTAAGGTGTAAAGAAGGGGGTCAAAACGCAAATGAGAGAGAGATTGAATAG
>DJPS01000012.1 GCA_002438625.1 Christensenella sp. UBA6406 | reverse complement strand
GGCGAGCGACACGGGGCGTTGGGTGTGGAAATGTGCGTTGTGGATGAAAATTTATGCGGTGGTTTGGTTTATAAATAAATCATTCCGCTTTATTTTTGTTTTTAAGTATTTTTGCAATTTGGTTGTAAAAAGTGGGATTTAATGGTAAAATAAATCTGTTAGGGCTTTTATAGTTTTTTATATGTGTGCAATTTTAGTTGTTTTGAATAAGATAATTTGGTTAAGTATTTTAAGGTTTATAGATTAGTTTTTGTAGGTGCAAAAATTTGTATAATAATTGGGTGTGGGGTTTTTAATAAATGGAAATTTTTTATAATATTTTGCTATTTTTGGCAGGGCTTGGCATTTTTATTTATGCAATGAATTTAATGAGTGTCAATATGCAAAATTTATTTGGATTTAGTTTAAGAAATAAATTGCAAAAGTTGTCTAACAAGCCTGTGGTTGGTTCGCTAATGGGAATGGGTGGCACGGTTGCATTGCAAAGCAGTACGGCAATGATTGTGCTTCTTATTTCATTTGTGCAAATTGGTGTTTTATCTCTTGCACAAAGTTTACCTATGGTTGTGGGGATAAATGTTGGGGCATCTTTTATTTTTATTAGTTTACTTGCAAGTGCATTTAATCTTAGCATTGTATTTGCTTCTTTGACTATTGTGGGTGCGTTTATCAATTTGCTTGGAAAGAGTACGAAAATTAAAGCGGTTGGCAGTGCAATTTTGGCATTTGGACTTTTGTTTTTAGGGCTGTATTTAATTGGGCTATCTATGGACTTTTTAAAATCATTAGATTTTGTCAATAATTTATTTACTAGCATAACAAATCCATTTTTGCTTATTTTGATTGGGGTGGCATTGTCGCTTTTAACACAAAGTTCGCTTGCTACAAATGCAATTTTAATTTCACTATGTGCGATTGGTGATGCGGGCGTTGGGCTTGCTTTATCTTCTGCACTTTGGATATCTATTGGTAGTCGTGTGGGGCCAACAAGTGCGGGGATTTTGGCATCGCTTGGAAAATATAGGGCAACTAAATGTGTTGCAATGTTTAATTTAATTTTTAATGTATGCACTTGCCTTTTGTTTGCACTTAGCACTTTGACAGGGTGGGCTGATGCGTTGATTGCTGGACTTTCAAATCCTGCACTTGTAATTGTTGTTTTCAATATCATATGTTCATTTGTAACAGCATTAATTGTTTTGCCTTTTAATGGAATATTTAGCAAAATATTGCCTAAAATATTTAAGGGTGGAAAATCTAGGAGCGACATTTTTGAAATTGATGAAAATTTATTTTCATATCCTGATATGTGCATAGGGCAATTTGCAAAGCAGTTTGAGATTATGTTTAATAATCATACGGAAAATTTTAATTTATTAATGCAATATTGTTTAAATACGGATGAGAAGGTGATTGACATAAAGAAAATAGAAAGTGAAAATGCATTATTTTATGCTAATATTGATAAAGTTAAAATGAATTTGCTAAAACTAAATTTGGGGTTAAGTGATAAGCAAAAGGCAAAAATGTATTTTTATATTGATTGCATTGGGCGATATCATTCACTTGCGGATAGAACGCAAAAGATTATATCATTATTTCCTAAAAAGCCAACAAAGCAATTCCAAAGTGAGCAAGTTGTTTTAGCTAAATCACTATTGCAAAATGTTATGCAATTAAACGAGATTATAAAAGCAATTTTAAGTGATTATGATGATGTTGTGGAGAACAATGTAGAGATTGTAAGCCGTGCATTTGAGATTGATGAAAAGATAACAAAAGGAAAGTTGCAACTTAAAAAGAGTATTATAAGAAGTTATCAAGATTTGGGGGTAAAACAAAATTTTACGGATAAGTTTTCAAGGCTTGTTAATCAGTTGGAGCAGGTTGGAGAGCATTATAGTGCAATTTGTTTCTTTGCATATGAAAACGAAGCAATGGTTGTTCAAGGTCAGCAAGTGCAAGAAGATGTTGCGGTTGAAGATGAAAGCGATGATGTAAGTGAAAATAATTAATTTAATATAAATATAATTTTGCAACTTTAATTATTGATTTTACAAATTTAGTTTGCTTTTAAATGGTTGAGTTGGATAGCATTTAAATTTAAATAGAGAATAAATTTATTGAATAAATTTTCAAATTTAAAAATCTTGCTTAATTAATTGTATTTTTCAACTTAATTATGTATAATAGGATGTGTAGGCATAAGGAGAAGATATGGACAAAATTCAAGATGTCGATTTAAAAGGGAAAAGAGTTTTAATTAGGGTTGATTTTAATGTGCCGTTAAATGAGATGAAGAAAATAACAAGTGCGAAAAGGATTGAAGAAGCAATTCCAACAATTCAACTTGCCCTCCAAAAAGGTGCAAAAGTAATTTTATGTTCGCATTTAGGCAGACCGAAAGGAAAAGTTGATGAAAGATATAGTTTAGAACCTGTTTATGAATATTTGAAGCAAAGGTTATCAAACAAGGTTTATTTTGCGAAAAGTTGCATAGGTGAAGAGACTGTAAAACAAAGTGAGCAGTTGAATGAAGGCGAGATTTTGCTACTTGAAAATGTGCGTTTTTATGAAGGCGAAGAAAAGAACGACCCAGAGTTTGCAAAAGAACTTGCAAAACTTGCTGATTATTTTGTGGATGATGCGTTCGGGACAAGTCATAGGAAGCACGCAAGCAATGCGGGAGTAAGTGCGATTTTGCCATCTGCTTACGGGCTTTTAATGCAAAGAGAAATGGAGATGCTTAACTTAAACGATAAGAAGCATCCTATTGTTGCTGTTTTGGGCGGAGCAAAAGTTAGCGACAAAATTGAACTTATTTCTAATTTAATAAATAAAGTTGATTCTATTTTGATTGGCGGGGCAATGGCTTTCACATTTATTAAGGCATTAAGCGGAAGCGTTGCAAATAGCAAAGTTGAAGATGATAAATTGGATGCAGCAATAGAGATTATGGAAAAAGCAAAGCAAAAGGGTGTGGATTTTGTGTTGCCACTTGATTTTATTATTGCTAAAAGCGTGGATGATTGTAAATGTAAAAAATCTAATGCATTCCTTATACCTAGCGACTATATGGGCGTAGACATTGGCAAGAAAACAATAAAGGAATTTGCAACTTATTTAAAGAATGCTGAAACGATTTTTTGGAATGGACCACTTGGAGTTATTGAGAACCCTAAATTTGCAAATGGTTCGCTAAAAATAGCGAAAATCATAGCAAAATCTAAGGCTTTTTCTATTGTTGGTGGCGGAGATAGTGTTGCTTTAATTGAAAAGGCAAGGCTTACGGATGATATATCTTTCATTTCCACTGG
>DJPS01000045.1 GCA_002438625.1 Christensenella sp. UBA6406 | reverse complement strand
TCTACTAGCGTTGTAACATATGCCCCTAAGATTGAACTTGCCACACCAAAAAGAGCGATTAGCCAACTGTTTTTAAAATCCACTAAATGATTTTTACAATGAATTATAAGCGTGATTATAGCCATAGGTAAAAATGCAATTAAATTTATTGTTTGTGCTTGAAGTTGCGAAAACTGCATAAAGATGACTAAAAGCGGAATAAGGAGCGTGCCACCGCCCATTCCCATTCCAGCAATTACACCGCCAAGCAAGCCAAATAAAATTCCTAAAAATATTTCCATATCACTTTCCTTTTAAATTTTTCCTTATACTTTCTATTTTCCCTATATCCTTTTTACATTTCTTTTGCTCTTACCTTTATATTCTATTGCTTCATTTGTTCCTTTCTGTTTTATCTTCACATTTACCTACACATTTTCATATTTTCAACTTTTATCTTCTACTTTAATTTTAAAAATTTTTCACATTTGTTTCTAATTAAAGTTTTAACCCAAAACCAACTTGCAACCTGCAACAATCATTAAAACGGCAAAAATAAATTCAATAATTTTGCTATTTAATTTTTTTAAAAGTATTGCACCAAGCACGCCACCGCCAACGACACCCAAACTAACGAACCAACCATTAGAGAAATCAAAAGAGCCAGCGATAGCATAAGTTATTGCACTAGTGATGCAAAGTGGCAAAATTATAAATATAGCGGAAGCGTGGCTTTTTTTTACATCAAACTTTAACACATTTTGGAGCATAGGCACAGCGACCATTCCACCACCGCCCCCAAAAAAGCCGTTAAGGAAGCCAATGCTGATGCCAGTTAGGGCATAAATTAGATATTTTTTGAAGCCTTTTAAATTTTTTTCATTTTTCATAAGATTATTATTTGTAATTTTAAAGAAAATATTTGCAATTATTTAAAATTTGTGGTATATTAAATTAGTATACTATAATTTTAATGGTGCATAATTAAATAGCCATTAAAAAAATTAGAAAATTGATTGATTTAATAAAGAAGAATAAAAAATAAAAATTAATTAAAATCAACAAATAAACAAAAATAAAATAAAAGGTGAAATATGAAGAACAAGAAAAAATTTAAGAACAAAGTATTTACGGTATTAATGGCACTTATAGTTAGTGCGTCATCTATCCCTTTTGGCTTAGGTTTAGGAAAAGTTGATATAGGTATGGCAGTTTACGCATACACTCCAACAGAAATCACAGTAGACAACGGAGATTTCAGTTCAACATCTACAAGTTCATATCCTAAAACGGCAAGCAACTGGACAAAGGCGGATGGTTCATCAGTGTCAACGGCACTAAAAGCGGGGGTTATATCTACAAACCTTGACACATTTAAGGAAGAATATAAAAGTTACAGTTTAGCGATTGATAATACGACAGGCTTAGAGAACAGCAAGAATGGCAATGTATATATGATAAACGCCATAGACAAGGCATCTAGGTATGGTATCAAGTCTAACACAGTTACGCTTGATAAGGAAAGTTATTATATGGTTAGCATTGATGTTAAGACAAGCTTACCTGTTTTGAAGGGGGACACGACACTTAACTTATCAAGTATGGCATCAATCTACCTAAACATAAGTGATGATGATAATCTTTATAGTTTTGTTGGAATAGACACACAAAACGGATGGGATAAATATACATTCTATATTCACACAAACAAATTTGTTGCCCCAACAATGAACTTAGAGTTATGGTTAGGAAGCAAGACAGAAGTTTTATCTAGTGGTGCAGTTATATTTGATAATGTTAAGGCATATAAACTAGCGGAAGCAGATTGGAAAGCAGTTGCAGACCAAAAGAACAAAATTATTGAATTAGATGATGCAACTAAATATGATGCAACTAGCAAAATTAACAATGCATCATTTGAAGATACAAGTGCAGTTTGGGACATTGTAACAAACGAAAAGAACACAGCATCAAACATTTCAACAGGTATCTGCTCTATTGTATCATACAATCCGCAAATCACTAACATTAAAACATCACCAAAAACAAACGGCGTTGTTGGCAATAATTATGCATTATTTATAAACAATGAAAAGGAAGCGGGCGTTGCTTATAAGAGCAACACATTTAAAATTGAAAAATATTCAAATTATTTAATTCAAGTTTATGTTAAAACTGGTTCATTTGAAAAAGGCGGTGCGACTATTTCGCTAGTGCCAACAAATGAAGATTTAAGTGCAACAAAGTTTACAGACATTCAAACTACAACAACTAAAAACAGCATTACAAACAACTGGGAGATTTACAACATTTATGTTCAAGGTAGCCCATTTGCGGATGAAGAAGTTTATTTGCAATTAGGTGTTGGAAGTGATGAAGAAGATGATTTAGTTAAAGGTTATGCATTCTTTGATGACATTAGAGTTTCTAAGATTACATTTAATGACTATACAAACGCTTCAACATCTTCAACAAATGTTAAACAAGCAAAATTGCACAACATTTCATCTTCAAGTGAAATATCTAATGCATATTTCAACTTTGTAGATGACACATTTACAGGCAGCTTCCCTATGCAACCAAGTGGTTGGACAGCAACAAACAGCGACAGCAAGGAAACAAGCGGAATAATTTCAACTAGAAAAGATGATTTTGAAAGCAAGACAAACGAATATTATGGCAACTTGCCTTGGTATGCAGTTGGACTTACCCCACTACAAACAAATGTAGATGAAAACACAGCAGACAACAATTTGCTTATGATAAGAAATGCAAATTATGATATGCAAAGTTATGTAAGTTCTTCATATACATTAAGTTCAAGCAGTTTTTATAAGGTAAGTGTTGATGCAAGGACATTATCTACAGATAACGCATTTATAAAGATTATGATTGGCGGAAATGTTGTTGCTAAATATGAATTTAAGAGTGAAGATAAATGGACAACAATAGAAACATATTTTGCCACAGGTTTAGGCACTAAGGAAGTTTCTGTTGAATTAGGTTTAGGAACAAGCAAAAACTTAGTTAAAGGTTATGCATTCTTTGATAATGTTAGAGTTTCTACATTAGAAAGTGATAAATTTACAGAGATTAAGAAAGATGAAAGCAAAAAAGTTATAGATTTTTCTAAAGAAGATTTCTCTATGACAACTGGCGAGTTTAATGAAGATTTGGAGATACCTTCAAATTGGGCTATTGAAAACAGCAGTTTATCAAATGTTTTATTTGGTATAGAGAAAACAAGCGACACAAATGCACTTGTAATTTCTACAACAACTGACACTGCAAACATTAAAGCACAAAGCAGTGTAACTTATAATTTAGATACAGAAACATATTATATTGCAACATTTAAGATTAAGACAAGTGCATTTACAGATTTGAAAAATAGCGGTGCAACATTTGGATTTAAAGAAATAAGCAATTCTTATTTCAAACACATTGTAAGTGCAAGTGAAGATTATGTTGAATATAAATTCTTCATTAATGGTGCAAACTACTCTACCCTAACGCCTTATTTTGAATTAGATGTTGAGAATGCAACAAATGGTGAATTTGCTAAACTAAGTAGCATAGAATTTGAAGCAACAACAGAGACTAAATTCACTGAAAAGGTTAAAGAATTAGAAGATGATGACACAATTAAAGATGTAATCATTTTAGGCACAGTAACCGAAGAAGATGAAGACGACCACGACCATAACAACAATTATGTTGGTGGCAATTTAGATTGGTATTTAATTCCAACAATTATCACAACTCTTGCAATGATTTTAGCAGTTATTGGTGTGTTAATTCAATGGCGTAAAAAGAAAGCAGTTAAGAAAGAAAAGCAAAAGAAATTTATGAATAAATACGACAGAGAGATAACATTGCATAAAGCATTAATTGACAGAGAAGCAGAAGCAATAAGAAAGCAAAAATTAGAAGAATTAAAGGCTAAGTTAAAATTAGTTGATAATGAATTAGAGCAAATTGAAAATGATTATAAGCAAAAATCAAACGATGCAAATGCAAACCAAGAACACGAGTTTAAAAAGTACGCAAGAAACCGCAAGAAAGTTGCCGAAAGAAAAGAAAAGTTAGAAGAAGAAAAACGCTATGTTCAATCTGATGAGTTCTTGAAAGAAGCAACAGATAAGGTTATTGAAACTTACGAACCAGAATCACACGAGCAAGAAGTTGCCGAGTTAAAGCAATCTAGCGAAGAACTTAACGCCCAAAGCGAGCAAGCAAGTGAAAGCGAAAATGCGGAAAGCGTAGCAACTGAAAATGCACAAGCAAGTGAGCAAACTGAATCAAATGCAGAAAACAAAGCAAGTGATGAAGATGAAAACAAATAGTTAAAACAGAAAAACGATAGCACTTAAAAACTATCGTTTTTTTTACATTATCCATAAATTTTTACTCCGCTTTTTAATATTTCATTTAATAAATCTTTATTGTTTGTTAATTGAGACATATCTAACAAATCTACTTTTTTGTGCAATTTTTCCCTTAAAACCTCTGCAAGTTCGTAAAACTTTAAACCATTACAATTTGAAGAAATAAGCAAATCTACATCGCTATCTTCTTTCGCTTTATTTTTTGCATAAGAACCAAACAGATAGCAATAATCAATTTTATATTGCTTAAAAATGGGGTTACATATTTTTTCAATTTGTTCTTTTGACAAAACACCAGTTGTTTCCGTTAATTCAAAATGTTTAGCAAGCATATCGCATAAATAATTGTATTTTGCAGTATTTGATTTATTTACATTGTTTTCATAGTCTTTATATGACCGTAAAGATATTTTTAATAAATTTGCACAAGTTTGTTGTGTTGCATTATTTTCTAATCTTAATTGCTTTAAAGTTGACATTGTAATCTCCTTATTTATTTACTATTATACTTATTTTTGCACTTTTGTCAATCGTTTAAAGTGCAAATTTTGCACTTATTTAAATTTTTTAGGTGCAAATATGTTTATTTTGCTTTAACAATAACTTTATCACATAACAAGACTTTTTTAAAGTTAAATAATTTAATTCATAAGTTTTAAGAAAAATTAGCAAGTTACAAAATATGCAAATATAATGCTTGCTTTTCTTTTTTAATTAAGATACACTTTAAGTGTAAGTTAAATTTTTGGCACAAATGGTTAAAGTTTTATATACATATAAAAAATTATTAGCAAAAACCAAAAAGGAGAATAGAATGGGAAAAAGCAAATTAAATTATTTATTTAAA
>DJPS01000052.1 GCA_002438625.1 Christensenella sp. UBA6406 | reverse complement strand
ATTTTATTTTCTTTTTTGTCAAACGATTTTTATTGATTTTTATAAAATTATTTTTTTCTAAGTTTTTGACATTTAACATTTTGATAATTTTATAAAAATAACACGCATATTTAAGTATTTGATAAGCAAAAGCATTTAGTTAATTATAAATATAATTGTTTAAAATTTAAGGCAAAAAATAAGAGAGAAAAAACGGGCGGATTTATCCGCCCGCCCCCGCACAACATTTTTCTTTTGCAAGTTTACTTGCAAAATGGGAAATGTTTGTGCTTACGCTCTATAATTATTTATTCAACTTTTTTACAAAGTTTTACCTTCATCGGCATTTTTGATAGATTGTTTTTGCTTTCCTGTATTTTCAGCCGTTTTAATATTTTCATTAACAATATTTATATCTCTAAGCATTTCGTTTGTAAAGTAACGACCTTGTTGTTCAACCATAGCATTATTTTCCATACTTACATAATAAAGAATGTTGCTAAGTGGAGTACAAATACCATAATTTCCTGTTTCAAAGCAATAATCATAAGAATTTTTCATTGCTTGCAATATTCTTAAATCATCTTTGGTTAGTTCATTATTTAAATCTGCATCTCTCTTTTTCATAATAGCATAAGAATATTGATATAAATTATCAAACTTTTCTTTTTCCGCTTGCATAGCATCTTTTGTCATTTTTTCTTTTTCTGCTTCTCGTTTAGGTATTTCAACAAACACTTCTTCATATATATCGTTAATGTTTTTTGTTGTATTAGCGTCAAACACACACTCAATATCAGGGTTAGCATTTAAATCTTCTAAACTATATGTTAAAGTAAGATAATATGAACTTGCAACCGTTGCATTGCCATTATCTGCATACAATGTAAATACATCACTAAGTTTGCTTAATGTATCTAAGTCATTCTTTGCATTAGCATTATCATTATCTTCGTTTACACACGCTTCAAGGTAGCTTTTTAACTTTTCGGCATTGTTGTTAAATGATTGCTTTAATTCTTGCATTGTTGCACCAGTTTTTGCATAGTCAATATCTATCAAAGGCGTGTCATTTGCACATTGTTCGGCTACATTTTCAGGTTCTACATTATCAGCATTAATGCCATTTTGTTCTTCCGTTTCCACTTGCTCAACTTCTTCAACTTGTTCATTTTCACTTTCAGCATCATCGCTTAGTTCTTGTTCTACAATTTGCGGTTGTTCTTCTTCAATAATTGGTTCTACAACTTTGGCATCATCAATTTTTGCTGTTTCTTCTATTGTTCCTTTGTTCTCTTCACTGTTATCTTCAACACTGGTGAAATTTTCTTCTATTTCATCTTCTATCTTACCATCATTATATATTGTTTCATTTACTTCGGCAGATTGTTCTGCCACTTCGCTTTCAGTGGTGTCAGTTTCATTGATTATATTATTTTCTTCCGCTTCTTCGTGAATGCTTTCTTCTTCGCTAACAATAGGATTATCACTTATAATGCCATCGCTATCTTGTGATTTTCCAATAAAATCTTCAATTTGAGTTTGTTTTGTGCTGTTATCATTTTCAAAACTTTCACTTGAAACTTCATCTTCTGTTCGTGGTGTTGGCTCTGTAAACTCTTGCTCACGCCCTGTTTCAATTTCAGCATCTTCAACATCTTCTTCGCTAGCTGGTTCAATGTTTTCTTGGCTTACAATTTCGGGGTTATCTTCGTTAAGTGGCTCATTAGAATTTTCAGCGGATTTCTCACCAGCATTTTCGCTTGCAACTTCTCCTTCTTTCTCTTGCGCTTCTTTTGTCTTTTCATCTTGATTGAATGGAGATTCTCCGTTTTCAGACACTGGTTTTCCGTTTTCTGCTGTTTCTTCTTTTACGCCTTCTGCTTGTTTCTGTTCGTCCTTAACTTCATTTGTTTCAGCATTTTTTTGTTTAGTTCCTTCTTTAACTGGCAATTCCATGTTATTATCTTTAACATATTTTGCTATTGCTTTTGCTAAATCTTCTTTTTTCTTAGGGTCTTTTTCGTTTTCTTTTGCTTCAATAAGTGCTTTTAAGACATCTTCTGCATTATATTGCTTTGCGGTTAATTCATCTAGTTTTTTATATCCTTTTGAATATGACATATTTTTATATGGATTTTTACCATTAACAGTTAAAGGTTTTATAACTTTATTATATTCATATTGGCAAACTGCTTCGTGGACCGCATATTCTGCCAAAATAACAGCACCAACGGCAAGCATTGCGGGGATTGCAAAAGGCAAAAGTGCACATAAGATAATCATCCAAATAGCGTATTTTTTAGTTTGCTCGTGGATTTTATCAAACAAACCAGTTGTCTTTTTTGCATCTTCCATTCTACCTTTAAGTTTTTTCAACCCTTTTTCATCAAGAGGCATAGCATAGTTTTTATTTAGGGCATTTTCAGTTGATAAATTGCTATATTTTGAGTATCTGTTAGCATTTAAGTAGTTATTTATTCCGCTAAATGTTTTACCAAATCTCTTAACATCGCCAGCATTATCGCTTTCATCAACCAATTTTTTATAGTTGTCAAGCGATGCTTTGCTTACAGAGTCAACTGAATCTTTTTCTAAAATCTTATCAACATTATTGACATTTTTTAAATCGTTATAATTTTTCTCTTCTGACTTAAAAATTTCGGTAAAATATTCTTTGCCTGACTTTTTCATCATTTCATCATTATTAATAAATTCGCCCACAGTGAAGTGCCTCCTTTTTCCCTTTTGCTTTAATCATTAACGATTAAAACTTTTATGCCTTTTGATTTACATATGATTTAAGTGTCTTTTCGTAATTTTCTTCTGCTTTATCGTTTTTAGGGTTTTTGTCCTTTTCATCTTTTGCTTTTAAGATATCTTCTATTGTTATTTCTTTTTCGGTTAATTTTTCAATTTTCTTATAGCCATTTGCATAAGTATAATTCTTATAAGGATTTTTACCATTGCATTCAAGTTGCTTAACAACATCCAAATAACCTGCTTGTTTAAGTGCTTCTGTTCCGCCAAGGCCCAAACCAATGGTCGCTAAAACCCCGCCCATTGCAAAAATCGCAGGTGGGCAAACAATGCAAAATAATGCACAATATAATGCATATTTTCTAAGAGACTTGTTTATATTTTCAAATAAATCTGTCAATTCTTTCATTTGCTTCATATCTTTTTCTAATTTCTTTTTTTGTTTATCAGATAGACATTTATCAAATGTATAGTCTGCATTCACTGGCACAGAACATTCCATTGCTCTAAGTTTTGCATATTTGCTTGCATTGATTTCATTTGATACCATATCAACAAGGTCATTAAAATACATTTTCAACTCTCTACCATCTTCTTCGCCTAGCAAGTTTTTATATATCTTTAATGCTTTTTTACTTGCTTTAAGTCTTTTTCTATCGCTTAACATTTTAACAAAATTATTATAACTGCCAATATTGTTAAAATCAAAAGGTGTAAAGTTTAAATTTTCAAAATAATCTTTACCTAAAAATTTCATAAAATTGTCATTATCAATAAAATCACTCATTTATTTTTGCCCCCCTATTTTTAAATTTTACTTTACTATTCTTCTCTTTGTTTTATCTTTTTGAAAATTATTGTTGCATTGAAATTTCTTCTTCTCTATTTTTGCTTTCTGACTTAATATCATTCTTTTTAATGTCTTTAATTATTTCCTTTGTATAACTTGCATTTAAGTCATCAAACAATGAATCGTAAATTGGACTTAATTCTTTTTTATTATTAATAATTTTCATAATCTAAAACTCCTTTTAGTTGCAATTAAAGCAACAATTTAACTTATTAATTTTTATATTTATATTTTACACCATACGGAATAATTTGTCAATATGCAAACCAAAAAAAATGGAAATAAATTAAAATAAATTTTTTTAAAAAAGTTAGGGCAAATTTTACCCCAACAATTTAAAAACTTTTACAAGTAAATAAATATATTTTTGATATTGCATTTTGATATTGCAACATAATTTTATTGCCTTTTAATTTTTTATTTCAACTTTCCCTTCTATCCAACTGTTGATTAGTCCTTTAATGTCTTGGTTTGAAGCCTTATTGAAATCTCTTATAAAATTTTCCTTTTTAGCAATTTTAAATTTATTGTTTTCAAAATAAGTTTTTAGCCCTAAGCAAAAATTTGCATCGCCTATGACTTCCCTAAGGTTATCAAGCATTAAAACGGACTTTATATAGACCATATATGTATATTCATATTCAGAGCCAAATTCGCTTAGCGACCTATCCATAGATGTATCTAAATTACCAAAAATATCATTATAGACATCAACAAATAATAAATAACTATTTAGCATTGAAGCAACCACTTCATCACAAGTTGCACCATAGCCCTCGTTTAAATCATAAAACATTGCTGTTACATATTCCGTAAGCCCTTCATCTAGCCACGCCTCACTGACTTCATCGTTCCCAATTATGTTGTAAAACCATTGATGTGCAATCTCGTGGACAATAACGTTAAAATAATCACTTTGCACCTCAACTTCATCTGAAATTAACACAATGTTTGGATATTCCATTCCGCCTTGAATGAAGTTGCTTTGCACAACTGTTAGCGTTTCGTATGGATATGTTCCAATCAAATTGTTAAATGTTCTTAATGCATCTTTTATCGTGTTTACGGTTTTGTCTGGTTCGTTGTCTTTATAAAACATATAGAGTATTTTAACATTTTCATATTCTACATTTTGTGTTTCAAATTTATCACTTAAAACTATCGCAAAATCTCTAACAACCTTTGCATCGTATGTTTTTGTGCATAAATTTCCTTCCACTTTATCACTTACGCAACTGCCCGTTGCACCAATTTTTAAATTTGTCGGATATGTAATTTCAACATTATAATTTGCCATTTCACTATAAAATGGGTCGCCGTTGTAATGATAGCCATCGTGCTTAAATCCGCCACCTTCCCCACCTTCATAAACGCAAGCAATAGGATAAAAATTGCCTATGTTTATAGTGCTTTCTCCATAGCCAAAGCGGTGATTTATGTTTGGAATTTTTACAGTAAAATCAATTTTTATCTTTATTCTTTCATTTGGATATAATTTATCTTTTAAATTAACTTGCAAGATAGTGTTTTCACTTTCCGCATATGAAAATGTGGCAGTTTCGTTTGATAATTGAACAGCATTTATATCTATATAACCTGAATCGAATCCGTTTGGATATGCCCTTTCATAATTGTAATCACTTACAACCTTTTGCTGTCCATTTTCATTTTTGAATGCATTTGGATAAAGATGAAAATCAATTTGACTTAAAGCAACATCTGTTGTATTTATATAATTTACAGTCTGCTCCCCTTGCAATGTCTTTTCTTCGCTGTTAAAATGTAGTTTTATTGAATATTCAATTAAATTTTTGCTATATTTGTTTAACCCCGTAAAAGAGCAACCGCAAACAACAAGTGCGACTATGAAGAATAAACAAACAATTTTACTTAAATAAGATTTTTTCATAAATCTATCCTTTTTTAAAATTTAGGCAAGCAATTTCTTATTTATTTATATTAGTAGAAAAAATTATTTATGATAGTTATTTAAAATTAAATTATTTTCCTTATTGGTGACAATTTTTATCTCTTTATACTTGTCTATTTTATAAAAAAGTGTTATAATAAATTAGTTAAGGAGTAAGAAATGGGATTTTGCGAATTTTCTAATGAAAGAATAACAAAAAACGATATAGAATTAAGCAATTATTTTATAACTGATTATATGATAAATGCAGATGAATTGCAGTTAAAGTTTTATTTATATGGGCTTTATCTGTGCCAAAATCCTAACTTGCCCGAAAATGGTTTGAGTGCATTTTGTGAAAAGTTTGCACTTCAAGATAAAAACGATGTGCTTGCTATTTTCAGTTATTGGGAAGAAGTTGGGCTGATTAAAATCATCTCTATTGGTGATGACTATATGCTTAAATACTTACCTATAAACAAGTATGCAAAAATTGAAAAAGAGATTAAGAAAGGCAAATATTCTAAATTTTGTTCTAATGTTCAAGAATTTATCACGGAAAGGCAAATCTTACCTAATGAATTTTATGAATATATTGATTTCTTAAATTATTCGCATATGGAGCAAAATGCATTATTGACTATTGTAAATTATGCGGTAACGCTAAAAGGCAAAGATGTTGGCTATAAATATATTTTAGCAATAGCAAAATCTTGGTATTATAAGGGCATTTTGACAGAGAAAGCGGTTTTAGAACAAATTGAAAGTTGCAATGCTTGTGATGAAAATTTAGTTTTAGTAATGAAAGAACTTGGCAAATCTAAAAAGATTGGATTTGAAGAAAAGGAAATGTGGGAAGTTTTCACTAAGAAATGGGGCTTTGATTTCAATTTTATTGTAAATGTTGCAAAAGATTTAAAGAAGAAGAAAAAAGGCAATTTTAATGCTCTGCAAGATAAATTAGAGCAATTTTATAAAATGAACATCCACACAATTAAAGAGGCACAAGAATACGAACAAGCACTTGATATGTATAAGCAAACAGCAATCGCTGTAACGCAACAACTTGGGCTTTATTATGAGAACCTATCCCCTGTTATTGACACTTACATTGTTAAGTGGGCAAATTATGGATATGATAAAGGCACTCTAACTTGCATTGCTTCATATTGTTTTAAGAACAACATTAGAACGCTTGAAGGAATGAATGGCGTGATTGAAAAGTTTGTTAAACTGGGCTTAATTTCTTTAACATCAATAAACGATTACATAAATGAAACGATTGAGTTAGATAAGAAAATTCAAGTTATTTTAGAAAAATTGTTGGTTACAAGAAAAGTCAATCATTTTGATAGGGATTTTTATAAGATTTGGACATATAAATATAGTTTTAATGATGAGATTATGGATTATGCCATATCTAAGGCACAAGGAAAGTTTCAACCTATGCAATATTTAAATAAAATTTTATCATCATATTATGAAAAAGGCGTAAAAACTTTAGAAGAAGCAAAGAACATTGACACTGAATTTATGGGATTTGCGGGATTTGCAAATGATAAGAAAGGCACAACATCTAGTGTATCTAACTGTGCTAATAACACTAAAAAGAATGATAATGTTGTGATTACGCATTCTTATTCTAAGGAACAATTAGAATCATTCTTTACAAATTTGGATGAACTTGAAATTTAAAAATAAGGAGAAATAGCAAATTATGAATATGGAAGAAATCTACACCCTTGCACAAAGTGATATGAGAGCAAGGCGAAGCAAAGCGATTCAAAATGCTGAAATAAATAAAATGAAAGCATTGCAAAATGATGATTATTTAAACATTGCGAATAAAATTGGAGCATTGACCATTGAAGTGGCGAAAGCAAGATTTTACAAAACGGGCGAAGAAAAAAGACTTGAAAGTGAATTGAAAGTTGCGAAAGATGAAGAAGAAAAGATTTTATCTTCTATGGGATTAAAGTCAAGTGATTTAGAGCCGAAGTTTGAGTGTTCTCTATGCCGTGATAAAGGTGTTGATGGCAACAAATATTGTTCTTGTTTTAATGAATTAATTTCATTCTATACAAACAAATACAATATGAACACTCTTCAAGAGATTTCATTTAAAGATTGCGACAAGATTGATAAAAAACTTGTTGAAAAAATGATAGAGATAACAGAAACCTACCCTGAAAAACGAAGCAAGTTGAACATTTACATTTGCGGAGACATTGGCGTTGGAAAGACACAATTAACGCAAGCAATGGCAAATGCGTTTTTAAACAAGGGGCTTTACACAATCTTCACTACCGCAACAAATTTGAATGCTAATTTTTTAGAATATCATAAATGCTTTAATGATAATAAAAAATTATATTTGCATCATTTTTTGGAATGCGATGTGCTTTTCATTGATGACCTTGGGACAGAGCCGATTTTGAACAATGTAACAAGAGAATATTTGCTTATGGTTATCAGCGAGAGAATTTTGGCGAAGAAGTTGACAATTATAACAAGCAACTTAAACTCCCCTGCCGACATTTCTAAAAGATATAGCGAAAGATTGTTTAGCAGATTGTTTGATAAAAACTTATCAATAACTGTAAATGTTAAGGGTGATGATTTAAGACTTAAAAAGAAATAAATTTATCAATTTTGCTTTACAAACATGTAAAATTTGCATAAAATATTAAAGTTAGGTTAAAACTTAAAAATAGAATAATAAATTTATTCGCAATATTTAAATTATCAGCAACATTGTTTGTAAATTTATAATTTAGTACATTTGTAAAGTTAAGTCAAAATTGAACACAAACAAAAGAGATTAAAAAGGAATGGAAAAAATGATAAGATTATATAATTCACTAACAAAGCAAGTTAGCGACTTTACCCCACTAAGCGAAGATGGCACTGTAAAAATGTATTCTTGTGGACCGACTGTTTATGGATATCCACACATTGGAAATATGCGTGCCTATTTGTTTATGGACATTTTAAGGCGGGTTTTGAAATATAATAAATATAAAATTTATGGCGTTATGAACATAACTGATGTTGGGCATTTGACATCTGATGAAGATGAAGGCGAAGATAAAATGGAAAAGTCCGCTAAAAAGGAAAACAAATCACCATATGAAATTGCAAATTATTACACGGAGATTTTTTTGCGTGATTTAAAGCGTTTAAATGTTGATATGCCTGAAAAGATTGCAAAAGCAACTGACCACATAAATGAAATGATTGAGTTTATAAAGAAACTAGAAGAAAAGGGCTTCACATATATCATAAAAGATGGCGTTTATTTTGACACGGCAAAGTTTGCAGATTATGGCAAGTTGAGTGGGATGAATTTAGAAGATAAACTTGCAGGTGCAAGAGTTGAAGTGAATGAAGAGAAGAGAAATCCTTGTGATTTTGCACTTTGGAAGTTTGTTGATGATAGCCACATTATGAAATGGGAAAGTCCTTGGGGCGTTGGTTGCCCTGGTTGGCACATTGAGTGTTCTGCAATGGGAAACAAATATTTGGGCGAACATTTTGATATTCACACAGGGGGCATTGACCATTTGACAGTGCACCACGAAAATGAAATTGCTCAAAACAACTGTGCACTTGGGCATAAAGTGGTTGAAAGGTGGATGCATTGCGAATTTTTGCAAGTTGATGGCGGGAAGATGGGCAAAAGTTTGGGCAACATTTATACGCTGGATGATTTGGAAGCGAAAGGTT
This sequence comes from Christensenella sp. UBA6406, assembly GCA_002438625.1. Taxonomy (GTDB): domain Bacteria; phylum Bacillota; class Clostridia; order Christensenellales; family UBA1242; genus UBA4647. The sequence goes on along the minus strand of DJPS01000052.1, from coordinate 5,662 downwards.
TCTCCCCTATTGATTTTAGGTATCTTAACTTGCAAACAAATTATAGAAAGAAACTTAATTTTACTTTTGATGGTTTATCTAGTGCTAAGACTGCCCTTTCTCGTTTGCGTGCTTTGGTTTTATCAAATAAGGATGTAAAACGCAAATTGACAAGTGAAGAAATTGCAACACTTGCTAAGTTTAGCATTGCATTTACAGATGCAATAAACGATGATTTAAACACTGCTTCTGCTCTAAGCGTTTTGTGGGATATGCTTAAAGCAATGCCAAAGAGCGAAGATGTTTTTGCACTTGCAATGAAGTTTGATGAAGTTCTTGGTTTGAATTTAGATAAAGTAGAAGAAGAAAAAGAAAAGGATGATATACCTGAAAATGTTGTTGAACTAGCAAATAAAAGACTAGCAGCAAGAAGGCAAAAAGATTGGAAATTAAGTGATGAGTTGCGTGACGAAATTTCTTCACTTGGTTTTAAAGTTTTGGACACAAAAGATGGATTTGAACTATCTAAAATTTAATTAAATTTTATAACTAAATAAAATACACAAAAAAACTTAACTTTAAATTGCCGTAAAAATCAAATAGTTAAGTTTTTTCATAATTATCAACGCATTTTATAGTTTTTCTTTATTGACACTTGTTAAATTTTGTCTTATTCTCTTTTCTTCCATTTCTTTTCTTAATTTCTCGCCATATTCAGCACCTAAGAATTTAATCCTGTTTTCAAACACGGATTGATTTTGTAAATTTTTAATTGGCACAATATTTAAACCATAAAACTCGCTTAAATCAAAAAAGTCAAAATCTTCTAATGCTTTTGCTTGCTCCATTAATGATTGAATTGCATATAAATTTTTATTGTTTAAATTTTCTGTAATTTTTGAAGCAAATTCTTTTATATATTGATTTTCTTTTAAATTTGCTAATTTATCCTTATAAAACTCAATTAATTTGCCTGCATTCTTATCTTCTCTTTCAATCAATTCTTTTTCATATTGATTTAACTGATTTTCATCACCTAAAAATTTAAATTCATTATAATTTGATAAATCAATATAATCTTGTGCATTGTTAATTAATTTTTTTAATCTTTCAACATACGACAATGCCATTGAGTTTCCGTAATTTTCAAGCGAACAAACAACAAAATTGCCACCATTTGCGAAATCTTTTGTCCTATCCGCATTTTCAAACATTTTCTTATTTGCTAAATTGACTATGGCATTGTTTGCAAATATTCTAGCATCTATTTCCGCACCGCTTAAATAAAATTGGTCGCTAGGTCGCTCGCTAAAATTCTTTATCTGTGCATTTTCAATTACATTGGATAAGATTGTATCTAAATTAATAAACTTAAACATTAACGGAACATTATCATTCCCTTTTAGCATTTCAATCATATAATTATATTGCATTGCGTGCCTTGTTTCGTGGATGATTGTATCTAAATAATTTAGTCCTATCGCTTCTCTTTTGTCTTTTGGCAATTTTTTTAATGCATTACGAGTAAATAAATTTATAACTATATTTTGCCTATAATCAGTTAAGCCACAATTAAAACAGTTTTTATCTAAGTCATCGTATTTTTCAAATGAGACAACAAAATATGGCACATTAAATTTATCGCAAATTCTATAATGAACTTCTTTAATTATTTCCGCTTGCATTTCTTCTTTTAAACTTAAAAAGCAATCATTGTTCTCAAAATATGAAAGCAACTTTTTTGTTTGCAAATCTTTATATGGTCTAAAAACATTTAATTTTACATAATCAACTTTTTTAAGTTCGTTTATAGTGTAATCAAAACATTGTTTAGCATAATCTTTTTTGTTTATCATTGTGCTAAGTTCTCCATTTTTATGATGTTTTAAAATTATTATTTAATGATTAAATTTTATTATTATTCATTTTTTTAGTCAACTAAAAATAATTAATCTTCAAATAATTTACAAAGTGCATCGTATTTGAAAATTCTATAACGCTGACTGCCTGCAATCTTTGTTAAAATCCCAAGATTTTCTAAAATTGCTGTTGCCTTGCTAAGGGTTGCGAATGTCATTTCTAAATCTTCCAGCATTGAACCAACTTCAACAACAGGATTTTCAATTAGATAATTATATTCCAATATAACAGATTTCATTTTGGCACTTTCTGCCTTTTTGACATCCAATTTCACCATTTTTTTATGTTGTTCCAAAATATTGATTGTGCTTTTTATTGCACTTAGCATTAATGCGTTAAAGTCATCCATTGTTTCGTTGTTGTTTTCTATAATTGCTTTTGTGATATCTAGCATAGGAAAATCAATAAATTTTGATTTAATTAAAAACACATTTGCAACAACGCCACTTGCTAACAATGTTAAAGATGATTGATTTTTATTAATTAATTTTATAATTCTATGCAAGCACTCTAAATCATCATTCAATTCAAAATTTTCAAGCCCGCTTAAATCTGCTTTTTTATCAAATGCTGTGATAACTGCTTTCACGCTCTCAATATCAAAAACTTCTTTTGCGGAATATTCATTTATTAACTTAATTTGCCTTACAATTAGCAGTGTTTCTTTTGATGGATTATCAGCAACATTTGGTGAAAACAATGTTTCAAACTCTATTTTTTTACCATTGCAATTTAATGCCATAACCCCTTGCCTAACAATCATAGGAAGCAAGAAAAAGGATTTTTTTGCAAGTTTTAAATGCAAATTCAATTTACCAAGTTCAAAATACACTTCCTCATTCAAATTCATAACAAACTCCTATCTAAATAATTATACAAGAAAATTATAAATTTGTAAAGCATTATGCAAAAATTCAACAAAAAATGACAAATTTTTCTCTTTTGCCATTTTCTTATCATTTTAATTTTTACTAATTTTTTAGATTTATCAAATTGATTATATTTTAATTTAAATATTTCTTTAAATATTTACCTGTATAACTCTTTTCACATTTAGCAACTTGCTCTGGTGTTCCTGTGGCAACAACCTCTCCGCCACCACTGCCACCTTCTGGACCTAAGTCCACAATATAATCGGCACATTTAATAACATCTAAATTATGTTCAATAACCAAAATTGTGTTGCCCGCATCCACAAGCCTATTCAATATATCAATTAATTTAGCAACATCATATGAGTGCAATCCAGTTGTTGGCTCATCTAAAATGTAAATCGTTTTGCCCGTGCTTCGTTTAGATAGTTCGGTTGCAAGTTTAACTCTTTGAGCCTCTCCACCGCTTAGAGTTGTTGCAGGTTGCCCAAGTTTAATGTAACCTAGCCCAACATCATAAATTGTTTGCAACTTGTTTTTAATTGCTGGAATATTTTCAAAAAATTTCAATGCATCTTCAACTGTCATTTCTAGCACATCATAAATTGTTTTATCCTTATATTTAACTTCCAAAGTTTCGCTGTTATAACGCTTTCCGCCACAAAGTGAGCAAGGCACAAATATATCTGGTAAGAAATACATTTCAATCTTTTTAACGCCATCACCTTCACACCTTTCGCATCTTCCGCCCTTAACATTGAAGGAGAATCTGCTTGCTGTATAGCCACGCTCCTTTGCCCCCAAAGTGCTTGCGAACAATTCCCTTATGGTTGTGAAAACACCCGTATATGTTGCAGGGTTGCTTCGTGGCGTTCTTCCAATAGGACTTTGGTCAATCTCAATAACTTTATCAAATTGCTCCACGCCACTTGCCCCTAAGCACTTTCCAACAGGCAAGTCCGTGCGGTTGAGTTCATTTGATAAAAGCGGATAAACAACTTCTGTTATCAAACTACTTTTTCCGCTTCCGCTCACACCCGTGATAACATTTAATGCACCGACTTTGAATTTGACATCCACGCCTTTTAAGTTGTTTTGCTTAACACCTTTAACTGACAACCAGCCAATACCACCACGCCTTTGTTTTGGCACTTCAATCTTTCTTTCGCCACTTAAAAATTGCCCAGTGATTGATTCTTTTACATTTATAACATCTTGCACACTTCCAGAAGCGACCACATTTCCGCCTTTTTCACCAGCATAAGGACCAATGTCAACAAGGAAATCTGCGGAACGGATTGTATCTTCATCGTGCTCAACAACAATTAATGTGTTGCCTAAATCTCTTAACTTAAACATTGTGGCAAGCAATTTATCGTTATCTCTTTGATGCAACCCAATGCTTGGTTCATCTAGCACATAAAGCACACCAGTCAACCCGCTTCCAATTTGCGTGGCAAGTCTAATTCTTTGTGATTCGCCACCGCTTAAAGTGCCTGCCATTCTTGAAAGCGTTAAATAGCCCAAACCAACATCTAGCAAAAATGAATTTCTTGCCAAAATTTCTTTTAAAATAGGTTCTGCAATTTGTTTCTTTTCGCCATCTAACTGCAATGATGATAAAAATTGATTAAATTTATCTATGCTAAGTTCGCAAATTTCAAAAATGTTTAATCCGCCAACTGTAACAGATAAAGCATTTGCACTTAATCTTTTACCTTTGCATTTTGTGCAAGGAGTTTCTTTAATGTATTTACCTATCTCACGCTTTACCATGTCGCTTTGCGTTTCGTTAAATCGGCGTTCCAAATTGGTTATAACACCTTCATAACTGCCCATATAACTTCCACTAAACTTTTTGTTTGTATATTCTAACTCTAATTGCTCGCCATTGTTTCCATATAGCAAAATGTCTATAATTTCTTTTGGCAAATCTTTAAGCGGAACATCCAAACTAAAACCATATTTTTTGCTTAATGCCTTAAAATACATTTCGCTAATGCTTCCGTTTTCAAGCGTCCAACCAGAAAGTGCTAGTGCTCCTTCATTCAATGTTTTATCCGCATTTTTCAAAATAAGTTGCGGGTCAATGCTTTGCGTGAATCCTAACCCCAAACACTTATCACACGCACCAAATGGACTGTTAAAACTGAATAGTCGTGGCGTGATTTCTTCAATGCTTAAATCGCAATCATTGCACGCATATTTTGTGCTATAAAGCACTTCATTTTCGCCATCATCAACAACGACAAGTCCGTTTGCAAGATTTAAAGCAGTTTCTATGCTTTCGGTTAGCCTTGTCTTTATATCATCAGCAACAATAAGTCTATCAACCACGACTGAAATGTTGTGCTTTTTGTTTTTATCTAAATTGATTTCTTCATCTAATCTATAAACATTGCCATCAATTTTAACTCTAACATAGCCTTGCTTTTGAAGTGCTTGCAAATCTTTAACAAAACTTCCCTTTTCGCCACGCACAATAGGAGCGTTTATAAGTAGTTTTGACCCGTTTGGCATTGCAAGGACTTTTATAACAATATCATCCAAAGTTTGTTGGCTTATTTCTTTTCCACATTTTGGACAATGTGGCACGCCAATTCTTGCATAAAGCAAACGCAAATAATCGTAAATTTCTGTTACCGTTCCAACCGTTGAGCGTGGATTGTTGTTTGTTGTTTTTTGGTCAATAGAGATAGATGGAGAAAGTCCTTCAATGCTTTCAACATTTGGTTTTTGTGCTTGACCTAAAAATTGCCTAGCATATGATGAAAGTGATTCCAAAAACTTTCTTTGCCCTTCTGCACAAATTGTATCAAATGCAAGCGTGCTTTTTCCGCTACCACTGACACCACTGAAAACAACCAGTTTATTTCTTGGAATAGTTAAGT
>DJPS01000055.1:60777-82256 GCA_002438625.1 Christensenella sp. UBA6406 | reverse complement strand
TTTTTATTTGCTTTATAGTTTGATTGTGTAATGTTCTTATTGATTGATTATGATTTTATTTTATGCTATTTTAATTTTAAATTAATTTTATTTTATCCTATTTTATTTTTTAATTTTTGCCTTTTTATTTATTTTAGATAAACATTGCCATATAAAGCGGGAGTGTGATTTTCTTATCTGCTTGACCTAAATTGCCGTCTATCAATTTATAGGCGTAAGGCGGGTTGAATTTTTGCATAAATGTGTTAAGTGATAGGGTTGCTCCGTTTTTAGATTTTACTTCTATTGGAATGACTGCCGAATTTTTTGTTATAAGAAATTCAATTTCTTGTTCGCTGTTTTCAGTTTTGTAATAATTAAGTTTATGCCCGTTTTTGTTTAGGATGTCAAAGACTAAGTTTTCAAATATTCCGCCTTTTGCTGGACCTTGCAGGGTGTCTTTTAAAATGGAAAGTTGAAGTTCTAATCCATACATACAAGTTAGAAGCCCTATGTCTGTTGCATAGACTTTAAATTGTTCAACTTTTTCGTATGCGACAAGCGGGAAAAGTGGGGTTGAAACATTGTGGCATAATTTTATTAAAGATGCATCAACAAGCCAATCTAAACTGTTTTCGTATTTTTTGCCTGTGCCGTCTGGGGTTACGGTTTTGTATTGAAACTTTTTATTTTCTTTGGCAAGTTGTCTAGGAATGGAAAAGTAGCAGTTTTTTATCTTTTGTTTTTCATTTATTGTTGCATATTTTTCTATATCAGCAATGTAACTGCTTAAAATCTTTTCTTGTTCGTTGTGGGTGGTTTGATAGTTGTTTGTTCCTAAAAAGGTGTTTACGACACTTGGCATCCCGCCAACGACCATAAAACTTTTAACTAAATTCATAAATTCATTATTGATTGAGTTATCTAAGTGGTTTAGTGAAGTGAAAAACTCTTTTAAATAATCTATTGCCATTTGATTTTTGCCAACAGCCCACAAAAATTCTTCAAAATCTAATGCGTGCATTTCAATTTGGCGTTCGTAACCGACAGGGATTGATGAAATGCTTTTGTAATTTATTCCCAAAAGAGAGCCAGATGCGATAACATCGTATTTATCATCAATAGCCAAAAACTTTAATGCCGTGCGGGCGTTGGGGCATTCTTGTATTTCATCTAAGAAAATTAGCGTATTTTTCTCTATGAATTCTGCACCGCTGATATAGATTGAGATTTTTTTATAAATTTCATCCGCATTTAAAGAGTTTTCAAAAATTTGTTTATAATCTTCATTTTCAACAAAATTTATATAGATAAAACTTTTATAATTTTCTTTGCCAAATTTTTTTATTATAAATGTTTTGCCAACTTGTCTTGCTCCTTTGACTAGCAAACATTCATTTTTCTTTGTTTCTTTCCATTCCTTTAATGTGCTTTCAATTTTTCTTTTTAACATTTTTTGGTGCTTTTCCTTTTCATTTTTTCTATATTTATTTTAGTTGTTTTGGGGCAGTTTGTCAAGCGAAATTTAGGAATTTGACAATGTAATGAGCAAAAATGTTTGATTTTTTGACAATGTTAAGGGCAAAAATGTTTAGGAATTTGACAATCTTGTGCGTAAAAAGGGTTAAGAATTTGACAATCTTGCGAATGAAAATGTTTAGGAATTTGACAGTGTTTGGCTTTTGGGGGGTGGGGTTGGTGTGGTAAAAAATTAAAAATTTATTGCATATAATTTTATTTAAAATTCTATTGATTTTTGCTTTAAATTTTGATATAATTTAAATAGGAAAAAATGGATAAAATAAAGTTGCTTAGATTTTAATTTTATTAATTTTGCATTTTTAAATTAAAATAATAATTCATTTTTTATTTGGTGGATTATGGGCGTGATTTTATGTTTAGGAGAATTGTTTAAAAATGATTGATGTTAGGGATGTTTACATACTTAAAGTTGGGCTGTTTAGCGGATATCTTGGGTTACCGCAAAGTGAAAAGGTTAAGTTTTTGATTAAAAGTGGGGATGAGTTTGTAGATTTAGATGGGCAAAAAGTTTCGCTTTTTAAAAGTGGCAAAGTGATTGGCGGATTTGTGGGCGAATGTGAGTTTTGTGATTATTTAAGTGAAGATGCGGTTTTATATAAGTTGTTTGATGAGAAGAGTGGCAAAAACAATTTACGAAATGCGTTTGGTGCGGAAGGGTTTGATATGTCATCGTTTAAAAGAACGGCAAAGTTTGATGCGGTGGTTTATAAATATTTGTTAAAGCCTTTTGTGTGTGAGTTTGAGTTTAGGGGCGAAAAGTGCAAGTGGGGCGGTTATAAGGCATCTAGGTGTCAAGGCATTGAGATGAAGACAACGGTTAAGGGGGGATATCGTAAGTCTATGCTTAGGGCGATAGAGGAGTTTTATAGCAAGTTTCAAAGTGTTAAGGATAAGTCTCGCAAAGTGGATGTGATAAAATCTGGCAATGGCGAGTTGCAAGAGTTGGGAATGTAATGTTGGCTTTTGTGTCGCTTTTGAGTGTGAGAGTGTGAAAGAAGAAAGAAGTGAAGAAAGATGATTGAAAAGAAGATTGATTTATAATTTATTTTGCCTTTTAATTTGGTTATGACTTTAAGATTGTTTGGTTTGAATTTGTTTTAATTTTATTGCATTTTGAAAATTTTAATTTTATCATTATAAGTTTAACTTTTGGCGTTTGTGGCGGTTGATTGATTGGTTTAATTTTTATTTAATTTTGCATTATTTAATTAATAAACTAATTTATCATTTTAAAATTTAAATATTTATATAATTCAATTTGATTTTAATTTAAATTAATTTTATTCAATTTTAGTTTTGTGTTTTGGGTTGGTTTAAGTTAAGGGCGAAATGGAAAGGTTTTAGGAAGGAAAAGTAAAGAGATAAAAAAATAGGGAATAAAGAGATATGAAAGTTGTTGATGGTGTTTTAACTTATGTTAGTGAAAGTGATTTGATTAATGGCGAACTTTGCGTGCCTAAGGATGTGAAGTCAATTAGCAGTGTTGTTTCTAAAAAATTAAGAAATAGCGAAAATTTTACGGCACTTTCTTTTGAACAAGGGAGTGAGTTTAATGGGTTTTGCGATAGTCAATTTAGTGGATGTGGCACACTTGAAAAAATTGATTTGTCTAATTGTAAAAATTTGAGTGTGATTCCTTTTGAGTGCTTTTATAATTGTTGGAAGTTGAGCGAGATTGATTTTCCTAGTGGGCTTAAAGAGATTGGGGCTGGAGCTTTCAAGCGTTGCTGGGATTTAAATGGTATAGATTTTGAAAAATGTAAGGGGCTTAGATTGATTGGCAATGAAGCGTTTATGAAGTGTTTTAGTTTAAGTGAGGTTAATTTATCTAATTTGCCTATTGAAGAAATTGGGGATTTGGCATTTTCGGGTTGTGTGAGACTTGGGAGTTTTGACATAAGCGGATGTGATAAGCTTAAAAGGCTTGGAAAGTTTTTTATAAGTGCGAGTGTTGTGGATAAGTTTGATATGCGTGGGGCAAACAATGTAAAGGAGATTGGCACGGTTTGGGCATTAAGGTGTGGTGAGTTTAATGTTGGGGCTGACTTAATTGGTGCGGAAAGTGGCAGTTTTAGTGATTGTTTTGTATATACGACAAAAATCAATGTATTTGATAAAAATAATAATAAATTATTCACTTTTGATAGGTACGATGATAAATTAAGTGCAATTAAAATTGTTAGTCTTGGGCTTTATAGAATGGCGGAAAAGGCGGGAATAGAATTAAATGCTAAGCAACTTAATTTGTTTTGCAGTAAGGATGAGTTTGCTGTTTTTATAAAGAATTATGATAAAGTTATGCAACTTTGTAAGGAGATGACAAGGGGTTGCAGTGTGCTTTATAATGCGGATATAAGTGCGTTATCACTTTTGAGAATGCTTGGATATTTTGGTGCGAAAAATGCGTTTACGGGGGAAGTGAATAAGGCTGAGTTAGACGCTTATAAGGCATTGCTTGCGAAAGATTTGGTTAGACACAAACTTGGGGATTTGGACAAGGTTAAGGGCAATAAGAACAAGGAATACATTGAAACGCTTATAAATGGTAAAGTGAATAAGGTTGCAAGGTCAATGCCGTTGGAGCAGTTGGTTGAGGCGTTTGTTAGGAATAATATTATAGAAAATCCTTATAGAAAAAATTTAATATATGAAAATCTATTTTTTAAAAATAAATCTACAATCAATTTGCAATTTGCTGAATTTTTTGTGGCAAATTTTAATGCGATTATGGAGAAAAAGGTAAGTTTGGTTAAAGAGAATGAAGAGTTCAATGTTGAATATAGTGTTGGCGTTGATGGAAAGAGAAGGTTAAGTTCAATTTATAATGATTTTGATATGATTTTGAGTTCTTGCAAGAAGAAAGTGCTTTCTAGGTCCAATAATCAAAGATTAAATCTTGCCGATTGTGAATTTGAAAATGTTTATAGTGGCGTTTTGGCTGGGAATGAAGAGTTGGCTAAGTATTGTGGTAGGGCACATATGTCGCAAAGTCAGTTTGAAAAGGCACAGGGATTGTTTGAGAAAGGTAAGGTTATTAAGAGTGAGCAAGTGTTGAGGGTGCGTGCTGATAAGAGTGAGAGTGATGTGAAATACCGCTTTATTGGAAAGGATGACCCGCTTGGATTGGTGCTTGGCAATTTAACGAACTGTTGCCAGAGAATTGGCGGGGTTGGTGAGAGTTGTGTTGTGGTTGGAGAGACTGACCCAAACAGTGGTTTTGTTGTGATTGAGTGTGGTGGCGAGATTGTGGCACAGTCGTGGGTTTGGTATGATGATAAGACGGGCACGATTGCACTTGACAACATTGAAGTGCCTGACATTTGTGATAAGGTTGTGAATTATGGCAAGAAGGATGAAGTTAGGGCGTGCATAGGGCGTTTGTGTGATAATTTGGTTACGACAATGCGGGCTAATGGGGCTAAGGTTGACAATGTTGTAATTGGATGTAATGCAACTGATGTTGATTCTCTTTGTGCTGATTATTTTTTGGAAACGAGTGCGGAGTTTTCTGTTAAATGTCCGTTTGTGGTTGATGGGGTTATGTGTTATAGCGATGTGTTTAGCGAAGGTCAATATGTCGTTTATAGGAATGGCAAACCATTTACCAAAGATATGGGCAAGGCGGAGAAAGAAAGGAGAAAGCAGTTGATTTTAAATGATGGGCAATCAATTTAGGTTGGTGAAGTTTTAGGGCAAAAGTAAAAAAGATGCAAAGATAATCTAAGTTTAAAGTTGATTTGATTGGACTGTTTAAAAAAGATTAAATTTTTATAAATAAAAAAATCAATTTGCAATATTTATAAACATATATATAAATCAATTTAGATTAAAAATTTAATTAAAAATCAATTTTAGTTTTGTTTAATTTAAATTTAGGGTTGAGTGTGGCGAGATAAAAAGGAAATAAAGTTATGATTGATAAATTAAAGTGCTTTTTGGAAGAATATGATGCTTTTAGAAGTAAAAAGTTAGGTAAAGACATAAGTGGAATGAATGTTCAAATAAAAAATGGCATTGCTATTGTGCCGAAAGAGATTAAAGTTTTGACTTTTCAATTTGCAGATGATTTGGAAAAAATGGCTAAGGAAGAGGGCATTGAATTGACTGGCATTGCATTTGAAGAAGGGAGTGAGATAGAGCAAATAAAAGAAAATGCATTTTATAGGACGCATTGGTTAAAAAGTGTAGATTTTTCTTCTTGCACAAAATTAACAGACATAAAGGGCAATGCATTTTGTGGCTGTGAAAATTTAAGTAAAGTTGATTTTTCATCTTGTAATGATTTGCTTTATATTGATACAAATGCTTTTATTGATTGTGTGAGATTGGAAGTGTTAGATTTTGGTGATTGTAAAAAATTGAAAGAGATTGGAATGTGTGCGTTTGAAAACTGTGCAAATTTGAGTGATATCAATTTTTCATCTTGTCAAAATTTGGTGCGAATTGGTGGCTTTGCATTTAAAAATTGCAAGAACTTAAAAGAAGTAGATTTAAACAGTTGCGAAAATTTAACAGAAATAGGAACGTGTTGTTTTGAAGGTTGTGAAAATTTGGAACAAGTTAAGGTTGATGCATTGAAGAAACTTGAAAGAATATATGAATATTGTTTTAGACATTCGGGTTTAAAGGAATTTTGGGCACCAAGGAGTGAAGATAGTGCGAAACTTAGGATTAAAGAGTTTGTTTTTGCTGGGTGTGATAAGTTAGAGCGTGTTAATTTTGAAAACTGTAATGTATCTACATTGGGTTGGAGTTTATTTAATGGATGTAACAACTTGAAGGATGTAAGTTTTAAGGGCGGAAAAATAGGTGAAATTAGAAACATATTTAGAGAATGTAACAATATAGAAAATGTAGATTTTAGAGGCGTTAGCGGGATTGAATTATTTGGTTTGAGATATGTCAAAGCAAAAAATGTGATGTTTAGCAACAATGTAAAGTGGGATGCTTTTCAAATGTTTGGGCAAACATTTGCGGAAGGAACAAAGGTTTCGCTTTATAATGGCAAGGGAGAAGTTGGTGAGCAGTTTGTTATGGGCGTAGGCTCTGAATATGAGAATGCTAGGATTGGAGCGTTGTGTTTAGATAGGAAATGCAGAGATAAAAATTTGGGCATTCCTTTTGGTGTGTTGAATGTCTTGTTTAGCGAGAAAGAGATTGGCGTGTTTTTTGATAAAAAAGGCATAGAGCAATTTAACAAAATGATTGATGTTACGAGTGATTATGGTTGTGGTTCTGCATTTGTGGCATATTTAAGGGCGTTGGGCTATTTTGGGCTTGAAGATTATAAGACTGGGGCGGTTGACAAGGCTAAGGTAGATGAATATAAGAAGTTGCTTGCTAGGGATTTGGTTTATAACAAGATAAAGAAGGACATTAAAGGGGAGACAAACAAAGATTATATAAATAAAATCATTAATGAAAAAGTTTTAAAGGTAGCAAGGAGTTATAGTTTAAGCGATTTAGTTTATTCTTTTATAATGAACAATATTGCGGGCAACGAGCATTTGGGCGATTTGCTTGAAGCGTTGACGTTTGTTGGATGGGGAAGGGATAAGAGTGTTGATTTTGCTCAATTTATGGTTTTGCATTTTGATGAGATAATGGAAAAGACTGTTGCGGGTAAAGATTGGAAGAATTTTAAAGAGAATAGAGATTTTGACAACTCTGTTGATGATGGGGGGACAAGTTTTATTGGATTGTTTGAAAATTTTGACAATGTGCTTAAAAATTCAAATAAGAAAATTATAACAAGGTCAGATAAAAATAGATTAACACTTGCCGATTTTGAAGCGGGTTCGCTTTATGAAGGCGTAACGGAAGAAAACAAAGAACTTGCAATATATTGTTTAAAGGCACACATAAAGCAAGATGGGTTTGACTTTTTAAAGGATTTGTTTGAAAAGGGCAAAGCGGTTAAGAATGAGCAAGTTTTGAAGGTGTGTGAAGATGAAGTTGCAAAGGGAAAAGATTTGAAAAATAAAGATAATTCCGATTTAATTTCTTATAAGGTGATTGAAAAGGGCGACCCACTTGGATTAGTTTTGGGGAACATAACGAATTGTTGCCAAAAATTTGGAGGTGTAGGTGAAGATTGTATGGTTGTTGGGGCAACTGATGTGAACAGTGGATTTGTAACAATAAATGAAGGTGATAAGATTTTGGCACAAGGCTGGATTTGGTATGACCCTAAAACTTGCACAGTTGCGATAGATAACATTGAAGTGCCAGAAGTTATGGAAAAGATTGTGAATAAGGAAAGAAAGGAAGATGTTGCGAATTGTGTGCAAAGATTTTGTGATAACGCCGTAAAGACAATGAACAAAAATGGGCATAAAGTTTTAAATGTTGTGATAGGGGCTTCATTTACAGACATTGATTGCTTAGATGAAAATTATGTTTTTGAAAAAGATGCAAATAAATTGATAGATTGTCCTTTTTATGTAAATGGCAAAAATGGGAAAGAAAAGGTTTATTCAGATATTTCAAAAGGCGGTCAATATGTGGTTTATAAGGACGGCAAAAGAGTGTTTATAGAACCTGAAAAATTGGACGAGCAATCCATTTTTTACGGAAGGCTTTAAACAATTTATAAAAAATATAGGTTGAAAATTATATAAATCAACTTATATTTTTTTGTAATTTTTGGTAAAAAAGTAAAGTTGACTTATACTTTTTGTGCGATTTGGTGAGTTTACGGCATTGGAATGCTTAAAACTGGTTAAAATTGGGTAAAATTAGCATTGGAATGCTGAAAAGTGGTTGTTTTGGGTGGTTTTGAGCATTGGAATGCTGAAAATGCTTGACTTTTGGGCTGAAAAAGTGTAAAATATATGTAAAAGATAAAGAGTAAAGATTAAAATTTAATAAAATTCCTTTTTTATTTGTTAAAATTTTTGGTGCAATGGGGGCGAAAAGTTATGAAAGTGATTGATAGACCAGAATATGTTGAGAAATTGAAGCGATTTAGGGATAAGCACATAATTAAAGTTGTTACGGGGATAAGGCGATGCGGAAAATCCACGCTTTTTGATATATATGCAAATGCTCTTTTGAGTGATGGGGTTGAGAGTGGTGGCATTATAAGGTTAAATTTGGAAGATGCGGAAAATAGGGTAATAAAAGATTGTAATCAACTTTATGATTGTGTAAATGCAATGCTTTGTGCGGGCGGAAAGAATTATGTGTTTATAGATGAAGTGCAAAATGTTGAGGGGTTTGAGAAGGCGATTGATTGGCTTTATGTTAAGGAGAATGTTGACCTTTATATAACGGGGTCAAATGCGTTTATATTGTCTAGCGAACTTGGGACATTTTTAAGTGGGAGATATGTGGAGATAAATGTGTTGCCATTATCATTTAAAGAATATGTGAGTGCTTTTGAAGATAAGACAGATTTAATAATGAAATATAATAAATATATTCAAAATGGTGCATTTCCTTTTGTTTTAAGTTTAGAGAAAGGGGCGGACATTCGTGCATATTATGAAGGGCTTTATAATTCAATCATTGTTAAGGATGTTGTTAAGAGAAATGGCGTGCAAGACTTGGAGCAACTTGAAAGGGTTACGGAGTTTATGTTTAACAACCTTGGCAATTTAGTTTCTTCAACAAACATAGCGAATGCGTTGACAAGTGGCGGGAGAAGCATATCTTTTCATACGGTGGACAGTTACATTAACGCACTTGTTGAAAGTTATGTGCTTTATAAGGCAAAAAGATATGATGTAAGGGGGAAAAAGATTTTAAGCACTGGGGCAAAGTTTTATTTAAGTGATGTGGGGCTTAGGTTTTATTTGCTTGGCACAAGGGGTGTAGATTATGGGCATATCCTTGAAAATGTGGTGTATTTAGAGTTAAAAAGGCGTGGTTATGATGTTTATGTTGGGAAGAGCGAAAAGGCGGAAGTTGATTTTGTTGCAATAGATGAAAATGGGGTTAAATATTTTCAAGTTGCATTTAGTTTGAATGGATATGGTTCAAATGGGAAACCTATAATTGATAGAGAGTTAGAACCGCTTAGGGCAATAAAGGATTTTAATCAAAAGTTTTTAATTACAATGGATTTCACGCCAAAGACTTCACACGATGGGATTGTGCAAATCAATGCGTTGGAGTGGCTTTTGGGGGAGCAATAGAAGAAAGCGGTGAGAGCGTGCGTAAAGGCTGGTTAAATGCAGGTTAAAGGCAAAAATTGATAAGATTTAATCTAAATTAGTTTAAATTATTTTTATTCCTTTTTTGTTAAAATTGTGTGGAAAAGATTGTGATAATAGAAAAAATGTGCTATAATTAATGTGCGGATAATGTAAGGTAACATAAAAGTTGAGATAAAGAGAAAAATTGATTTATTTATGCATTTATTTAAAATTAAATTGATTTATCTATTTTAAACAAAATTAATTTTGCGTATTTGTTTGATTAGTGTGGGGGTGTGATTGAGTTATGGATTTTGAGATAGTTAGCGAGAAAGTGCCAAGTGGCGACCAAGTTCAAGCGATTGAAAAGTTAAGCGAAAATTTTGAAAGTGGGGTTAAGGCACAAGTTTTGCTTGGTGTAACTGGGAGTGGAAAGACATTTACGATGGCGAATGTAATTGAAAGGCTTAACCGACCAACGCTTGTCATTGCCCACAACAAGACTTTGGCGGCACAGCTTTGCAACGAGTTTAGGGAGTTGTTTCCGCACAATAGGGTTGAATATTTTGTTTCGTATTATGATTATTATCAACCTGAGGCATATATCAGTGCGACTGACACATACATTGAAAAGGATATGAGCATAAATGATGAGATAGATAAGTTAAGGCACAGTGCGACAAGTTCGCTTTTGGAGAGGCGGGACACGATTGTTGTGGCATCAGTCAGTTGCATATATGGATTAGGAGCACCGCAAGAATATTATGATTTGCATTTATCGCTTAGGGTTGGAGAGAGCAAACCGCTTAAAGAAGTGATAAGGAAATTGATAGATATTCAATATGAGCGAAACGACTTTGAGATAAAGCGTGGTTGTTTTAGGGTAAAGGGCGATGTGCTTGAAATTTATCCTAGCGGAGCGAACACATTTTGCCGAATTGAATATTTTGGTGATGAGATAGAGAGCATTGCAGAGTGTGAGAGTGTAACGGGGCGAGCGAAAACGCAGTTGTCGCATTTGGCAGTTTTCCCTGCAACGCATTATGCGGTAAGTGGGGAGAATGTGAAAAAGGCAATAGAGCAAATAAAGGCGGATGCGGAAGAGCAAAGGCAATATTTTCTAAGCAGGGATAAATATATAGAAGCGCAGCGAATAAGCGAGCGTGTCAATTATGATATGGAGATGATGCAAGAGATAGGTTATTGCAGTGGTATAGAAAATTATTCCCGCTATTTTGATGGGAGACAAGCGGGCGAACCGCCTTATACATTGCTAGATTATTTTCCAAAGGATGCACTTGTTTTTATAGATGAAAGTCATATGACATTGCCACAGATTAGGGCGATGTATGCGGGGGACAGGGCGAGAAAGGACAGTTTAGTTGAATATGGATTTAGATTGCCATCCGCACGGGACAATAGGCCATTAACATTTGATGAGTTTTTAGAAAGGCTTGGGCAAGTGCTTTTTGTTTCTGCAACACCGCAAAAATTTGAAATAGATTATTCAAATAATGAAATAGTGGAGCAAATTATAAGGCCAACGGGGTTGCTTGACCCTGTGATTGAAGTTAGGGAGATAAAGAATCAAGTTATAGATGTGCTTGGCGAGATTAGAAAGACTGTTGAGAAAGGCGAGCGTGTTTTGATTACAACGCTAACGAAGAAAATGGCTGAGGAGTTGACTGATTTCATTGTGGATAACGGGGTTAAGGCTTGCTATATGCATAGCGACATAGACACCTTAGAGCGTGTGCAAATTATAGAAGATTTGAGAAGCGGAAAATATGATTGCATTGTGGGGATAAACTTGCTTAGGGAAGGGCTTGACTTGCCAGAAGTGAGTTTGGTCGCCATTTTAGATGCGGATAAGGAAGGTTTCTTGCGAAGCACGGGAGCATTGATTCAAACGATTGGGCGTGCGGCAAGGAATGCGAACGGGCGAGTTGTGATGTATGCGGATAACATAACGGACAGTATGAAAAGGGCGATTGATGAAACGGCAAGAAGGCGAGAGATTCAAATTGCCTATAACAAGGAGCATAACATAACGCCAAAAACTGTTATAAGGAAGAATGTAAACACATTAAATATAACGCAAAAAGAACCGCTAAAAACGGGCAAAAAGAGCAGGAAAGAGAAAGCGGGCGAGATTGAGGAGTTGCAAGAACTTTTAAAACTTGCCGTAGATAATTTAGATTTTGAGCGTGCGATAGTGCTAAGAGATGAAATTAATGCCCTTAAAAAAAGTGGAAAGAAATAGATAAATTTTTTTAACAAAATTTCTTATTTTATTTGATTATCTAATGTGATTATGATATAATTATTATTGATAAGTTTAAAGGATTGTACTAATGAATATTTTAAGTTTATTTAGTGGCTGTGGTGGACTAGATTTGGGATTTGAAAAAGCAGGCTTTCAAATTGCTATTGCTAATGAATTTGACCCAAAAATATGGGAAACATACAAGGTAAACCATCCAAAAACGAAGCTACTTGAATGTGATATAAAAAAAGTTAAAGAAAAGGATTTGTCTACAAATTTTGATGGAATTATTGGTGGTCCTCCTTGTCAATCATGGTCGGAAGCTGGTGCAATGAGGGGGATAAACGATAGCCGTGGTCAATTATTTTTTGAATATATAAGGATATTAAAAATTGTAAAGCCAAAGTTTTTTTTAGCGGAAAATGTTAGTGGAATGTTGTCTATAAAGCATAAAGATGCAGTGGAGAATTTTATAACTCTTTTTAAGGAGTGTGGTTACAATGTTTCTTTGACATTAGTAAATGCAAAAGATTATGGTGTGGCTGAAGAAAGAAAAAGAGTTTTTTACATTGGTTTTAGAAATGATTTACTTATTAATTTTAAATTTCCAGAAGGCTCAACAAAAGATAGTAAAACAAAACTTACATTACGTGATGTAATATGGGATTTAAAAGATACTGCACTACCAGCAGGTGTGAAGAATCGCCATAACTCGAATGCCTTAAATAACAATGAATATTTTGTTGGGGCTTATTCTCCAATATTTATGAGTAGAAATAGGGTTAAGTCGTGGGATGAACAGGCATTTACGGTTCAAGCATCAGGTAGGCAATGTCAACTTCATCCTCAAGCACCTAAAATGGTTTATATAAATCAAAATAAGCGAGAATTTGTTAAGGGAAAAGAGAGTTTATATAGAAGGATGACTATAAGAGAAATTGCTAGGATTCAAGGTTTTCCTGATGACTTTAAGTTTATTTATAATCATGTGAATGATGCGTATAAAATGGTTGGGAATGCGGTACCAGTTAATTTGGCGTATGAAATAGCTATTGCAATTAAAAAAACTTTAGAGAATAATGGGTGAGATAAATGAGTAAAGAAAGCAATAATCAAGGCAGAGCATATGAATATATATGTATCAACAAATTAAATAAAGAAATAAATAAAATTCGTAAAGCAAAAATTGAAAGCAATTCCGCATATATTGCGGATGAAAGGGCATGGAACTTAGTGAATGACGAATTACAATCTATATTGTCTAAAAGTGCTGAAGCTGTAGTGTCTACAATTTTTGAAATGGAACCAAAGATTTTAGAAAATGATGAGGAGATTTTAAAATTAAGAATTCAAACAGATAACGAAGGTAAAGCAGGGGATGTTAGGGATATCATTATATCCCGTTCAAATATAAAATGGGAAATAGGTTTAAGTATTAAGCATAACCACTTTACCGTTAAACATAGTAGATTAGCTAAAAATTTAGACTTTGGCAAAAAGTGGTTTAATGTCCCATGTTCTCCCACATATTGGGAAGAGATTAGACCTATTTTTGCCATGCTTGAAAAATTAAAATTAGAAAAAAAGAAGTGGAGCGAAATTTTATCAAAGGATAAAGATGTATATATCCCTTTACTAACGGCATTTAAAAAAGAAATATTAAAATCTTACAGAAAAGACAATTTAATTCCAAGGAAGATGGTTGGATATTTACTTGGAGAATTTGATTTTTACAAAGTTATTAGTGTTGATTCTAAAAAATTTACTAGAATTCAATCCTATAATATACATGGAGATCTTAATCTTCCATCAAAGACTATTAAACCTAAAATTTTTATCCCGATTGTTGAGTTACCAACAAGAATAGTTAGTTTTGATTTTAAACCGAATAGCAGTAACACATTGGAACTTTACATGGATTGCGGTTGGCAGTTTAGTTTTAGGATTCATAATGCAGATAAGTTTGTTATTCCGAGTTTAAAATTTGACATACAAGTTATTGGTATGCCAGCGACCATATTGACTATAGACTGTCTATGGTGTGCACAAAAATAGGAGCGATTATGGAGTAAAAAAAATAATATAAGGAGATTGGGATGGGCGAGAGGCAAACGGCAAAGGTTTCAATTAGGTTTTATAATGATATGCCTGTTAGGGCGGTGTGGAACAATGAGAAAAGTGCGTGGTTTTTTAGTGTGCTAGACATTGTTTCTGCAATTAGGGGAGAGCAATCGCACGAAAAAACTCGTAACTATTGGAAATATTTAAAGGCTAAATTGAAGCGAGAAGGGAGCGAGTTGGTTAGTCTCACTACCCAACTGAAATTGGTTGCAAGTGATGGCAAGAGTTATAAGACAGATGCCTTAGATGCTGGTGGCATAATTGTGCTTGCACGGGAGTTTCCTAACAATGCGGGTTCTAAGTTTATAGAGTGGTTTGCAAGGTCGGGCGAGGCAGTTGATGAAAAGAGCAAGCAAAAGGCATATGATTTATTTGATAGCGAGTTTTTGGATTGCATTGAAGTTGGAACGATTAAGGGGCTAAAACAAATTCATTCTTATTTGTTTGGCGGGCTTTATGATTTTGCAGGGCAAATTAGAACGCTTAACATTGCAAAGGGCGGGTTTGCGTTTGCTTCGGTTGCGTATTTAGAGCAGTCTTTAAGCGAGATTGAGAGAATGCCAGAGAGCAATTTTGAAGAGATTGTAAATAAATATGTTGAAATGAATGTTGCACATCCGTTTATGGAAGGGAACGGGCGAAGTGCAAGGATTTGGCTAGATTTAATGTTGAAGAAGAATTTATCTAAATGTGTTGATTGGAGTTTGATAAATAAAAATGATTATCTTAATGCAATGCGTTTAAGTGTTTCTAACTCTTCTCAAATTATGCAGTTGTTGCAAGGTGCTTTAACTGATAAGGTTAATGATAGTGAAGTCTTTATGAAAGGCATTGATTATTCTTATTATTATGAACAAATTGATTTATGAAAAAAACGCTGTTTATAGCGTTTTTTTTGTTTGCATTTTATTTAAAACTCTCTTTCATAATCTTGACTTTCATTAATGCGTTTAAATATTTCTTGTCTATTTAGATATCTAATGTGCCAAATTGCATTGCTTATATCGTGCAATTCATTGACTAATGCTTTCTTTTTATGTTTTTGCAAAAACTTTGATTTATTCATTTCTTCTTGGGTGTGTCCGTTTTTTAAAATTTTATACTGCTCTTTTGGTATAAATTTAAGAAGTTCATCATAAACAACTTCACGCCTGCTTTCTAATTTTTGTAAATATTTGTTGCGTTTTTCGCTAGACATTTTGTCTATTATCTTTTCATTTTTAATTAAAATCATTTTCATTTTGTTTTTCTCCTTTCTTTTTGTTTGTTTTTACACTTTAACAAGCAAGATTCTCGCTTTAAATTTATGCGTTTTGATTAAAAAATCATTCTATATTTCATTTTTTTATTAAAATTATGCATATTTTTACATAGTTACTTTATGTGATTTTTCCGTATTTTTAGCGGTTGTTTTTATAATTTTGCTTAAATTTTTAATTTAATTCTATCATAATTATATCATAAACTTTGAATAAGTCAATAGGCAAATGTGATTTACTTGCTTAAATTGAAAAAATTTTTAAACTGCACTTTAAAAAGTTGACTAAAATCTAAACTTTTTAAAATGAAATGAAAAAATTATCAAATTTTGGAAGTTTTTTAATTTGACTTTAAAAATTTGTTGCTATTTTTTATTTTGCTGGTTTATTGGCTTAATTTGATTAGGAAATATACGTGGGGCGAAAGCGGGCGGAGCGAGCGGGTTGCGATAAGGCGGAAAGGTGGGCGAAAGGTTGGCGGGAGTGGTTGGGGTTGGGTTTGTTTGGGTGAGTGTGAGAGTTGTGGGGGTGTGGGAGAGTTCGGTCGGCTTTGCATCTGTCGCAAGGGCGAGCGGGTTCTATCATATTGAGCGGAGCGGTTCTGCTTTTTATATCAAAATTAATTTTAAGCAAAAACTTGTTTTTTGCGTTTCCGCTTTTAATCAATTCATTTTAGCAATGCGGAGAGTGGAGCATTGCGGTTCTGCTTGGGGAACGGGGCGTGAGTGCGTTTAACGGATTGCTGTGGCGTTGTGGAGAGTTGGATGCGGGTGAGATAGCGAGCAGTCGGCGGGAGCGTGGTGGCAAGCGGGGGCAGGGCTTGCCGACCGTGCGGAGACGGGGCGAGCGACCCTTATCAATCATTTTTAGCGTAAGCGGTTCCGCTTTTTTAGTGTGGCGTTCGGTTTATGTGGGTGCAACATTAGAAAATGTGCGTGGTGCGAAAACGGGCGGGGCGAGCGGGCAAGTGAAAGGGCAAAGGCGGTTGGGTTGTGGCGGTGGGCGTGTGTGGCTGAGTGTGTGGGGGAGCGAATGGGGGCGTGTCAAAGTTGGTTCGCCTTTATCCGCACTTGGGGCGAGCGGGTTTGGAGCGGATGCGGGGTTATTGCTGATTGTTTTGGGATTTTAGAAGGCGGGTGTAGATTTTTTGATTGGATTTGGCAATTTGGCTTTGGGGGTTGGCTTTTAGGGCGAGTTTGTTGTGCTTTGAGGCGGATTTTAGGTCGTTAAGGAAATAGAAGCATAGGGCAATTTGCAGGTGTGGGATGTAGGCATAGCAATTTAGGTCAATAAAGGCGAATGTGTTTGGGTTTGGGGGTTGAATTGCTAATTTATAATAATAAATTGCTTTTTCATATTGTTTTTGGTTTAGATAGGTGTGTCCAATTTCGCATAGCGTTTCACTGCGGGGCAAGTCTAGGGTGAATGTATCAAAAAGTGATTGCAGGGCAAGGGTGGGTTTGTTTTGTGCGTTGTAGATTTTAGATAGATTAATTTTGGCTTGCAACTTGTTTTCTATAAAGGCATCGGGCATTTTTAGGAAAGTTTGATAGGCGGTTATGGCATCATCTAAATAATTGTTATAAAATAATTCATTTGAATAATAAAATTGTTGACGGGCAGAGAATGGGTGTCCGCTTTCTTTTAGGGCTTTATAAATTTTTAAATTCCTTTCTTTTTCGTTTTGTTTTATTTTGCGGTGCTGTATGGGAATGTCGTTATATGTGGCAGTTTTGCCGTATGGGGTTAGCACTTCGTGGATGGGGTCGTGCCAAATGAAAATGGCGGGGAGATTTTTGACAATGCGTTCTCTTAGATAAAAGAATGTGCAGGTGCCGTTTTCATTGAATGCGGTTTGATAGGGGAGATAGATTGTGTCCACATTGTTTGTGTCATCGTTTAGGGTTGCTTTTAGGGCTTTTAGTTTTTCTATTGAATCGGCGGTTATATAATCATCCGCATCTAGCCACATTATGTAATCTTTGGTTGCTTTGCTAAAAGAAAAGTTGCGTGCCTTTGAAAAGTCGTTGCACCACTTGAAATCGTAAATGTTTGGGGTGAATTTGCGGGCAAGTTCTTTGGTTTTGTCTGTGCTTCCTGTGTCTACCACAATAATTTCATCTGCAAATTGCACAGCACAAGATAAAATGCGTTCAATCGTTTCTTCTTCGTTTTTTACAATCATACAAACTGATAGGGTTTTCATTTATTTTTATTCTTCCTTTTTCTATTTTTTTTATTCTAATTTTATGTTTTTTTGCTTTTGTTAAAGTTGAACAATTAAATTTTTTTATAAATTTGCATTATTTTTTTATTTACTTTTAATTATATGAAACTGCTTTGTTTTTTGCTAAGTTTTGGGGTTTAAAATATAAAGAAAAATGTAATGGAAAAATTTAATCAATTTATTCATTTTTAGTGCGATTTTTCAAAAACGGCGGAATTTTTTTAAAAAACGGCGGAAGAAATGGCAAAAACGGCGGAATTTTTTAACAGATAATAAAAGAGAATAAAATATAATATAAGAAAATAAAATATAATAAAATAATCTCGTGATGTTACACACACGAGAGAGAATAAAAGATAAGAAGATATAAAAATTATTATATAATAAATTTTTTTTGAGAAAGAATAGAATAAAATCATTTGTGTGAGCGTGTGAGTGTGTGTGCATATGTGTGAAAGGTTTTGTGAAGATGTTGCATTGTTTTTATCTTTGTTTCTCTCTCTGTGAAAACAAATAAATTAAAAATTTTAACTATTAAGGTTTAAAGTTTAATTTAAATTTTATGTTTTGTTTTCTATTTTTTTATTTTGTTAATCTTCTATTGTCGTTTCTTTAATGCTTAGGTTTGTTGTTTTTAAGATTTGTTTTGTTTGGTTAAATTTAAACTAGTAAGTTCAATTTCTTTGTGTTGTTTGTTCATTAGTTTTAACTTGTGGGTTTATGTTCTATTGTTTGTTTGAGTTTTTTCTCTCTCGTGTGTGTGTTTAAAAAAAAATAAAATTTAAATTTAAATCTTTTTGCTTTATTGGTGAATAGGTTTAAATTTGTTTTTGCTATTTATTGTGTCTTGCTTTTTTTGCTTGATTGCTTTTAAAGGAAAGTTGAATAATTTTAATTTTTATTTTTATAATCTCTCTCTTAAAAAAATAATTAAATAAAAAATTTTAAATATTAAAAAAATAAAGTTATTGTTTATGTTTAAGTGTTGAAAGTTTATTATTGTTTAAATGCTTTTAAGAAAATAAATTTAATTTTTATCTTTTCTATTTTTGGATTTGGTTGTAAATTTATGTTTTTGAAAGGATGAAAAATATTTTTAAAAAAATGTTTGAAATCGTGTCACAAAATATTGACTTTTAACATATGCGTAATGTAAAATGACTGTGAAAGTTAAAGATTGTGGGGTTTTGAGCGTAAAATGAAAAGCGGAAAAGGAATGAATTTAAAATTGAATAAAAATCAATTTGAGGGAAAGGTTGAAGATATGGAGAATGTGCGTGGGCAAGTTAGATTAGACTTTGATAGTTTAAAATTTGTATGTGAAGATTTGGGTGAAAGTTTTGCGGGCGAGAGTGGAAAAGATTGTGCGTGCGTTGATTGCGTGGCTGTGGAGTGCGGGGCTAAGGCGGGCAAAAAAAGTGCGAAAAATGGCGTGGCGAAGAAAGGCAATGCAATGAACAATGAAGAACAGAAAGGCAAGATAATGAACAATGAAGATAAAAAGGGCAAGGCAACGGGCGGTGAAGAGCAGAAATGCAAGGCAACGGGCGGTGAAGAAAAGAAAGGCAAGACAATCAGTGGCGAAGCGAAGAGTTGCGGGGCGAAAAGTGGCGGAGTGAAGAAGAGAAGTGTGGCGAGAAGAAATGTGATTGTGAAAAAGAAAACAATTTACAAGGCACACGATTATGGCGATGAGATTGTCTTTAATGGCATAAGGGCGAGCGATTTGTTTAAGGGCGAGTTTGGTGGCGTTGGTGATGATGCGGAGATTGGGCAAAATGAAAAAAATTTAATAAATACAAATCAATTTGATAATTTAGAGTTAAATGCTTGTGGGGTTGAAAGTGAAAGGTTGAGTGAAGTGAAAAGTGAAGATAAATTTAAATCAAATCATTTTTGTGATTGTGGGAGTGGTTGCGAATGTGTGAGTGTGAAAGATGAAGAAAATCAAAATAAAATAAATTTAAATCAATTTGAAAATAAAAATAAAATTGATGAAAATCCGATTAAAAATTTAAATTTATTTCATTCAAATCAATTTGGAGACAATGGCGTGGCGAAGGCGGTTGCGGTTGGCGAGTGTGAAGGGCTTGGACAAAATGAAAAAAATTTAAATTATTCAAATCAATTTGACAACAATGGCGACAATGGCGTTGGGGGCTGTGGGAGCGTTGGCAAGGTGGCGAGCGTGGAGAGCAAAAAGCAACAACTTATGGAGTTGGTTATCAAGCAAAAGGCTGTTTTGTCTAGGTTAAAGGCAGAGCGGGGCAATGCAAAGTTGCGTGGTTACAACAGTGGCGAGATTAAGCATTTAAAGCAACTTGCCTTTCATAAGTGCAAAAAGCGGAACCGTTGGGTGTTTGGTGGCAACAGAAGTGGCAAGACTGAATGCGGGGCAGTGGAGTGCGTGTGGTTGTGTCGTGGCATTCATCCGTTTAAGGAGAACAAGCCGAGAAACGGGTGGGTTGTGTCGCTTACCAGCCAAGTGCAGAGAGATGTTGCACAAGAGAAAGTGCTTTCCTATTTAAATCCAGCGTGGATAGCGGACATTGTAATGTCGCAGGGGAAGAAAGACAATCCAAGCGGTGGCATAATTGATTACATCCTTATCAAAAATGTGTTTGGTGGCGTTAGCAAGTTGGGGTTTAGAACGTGCGACCAAGGGCGAGAGAAGTTTCAGGGGGCGTCCCTTGATTTTGTGTGGTTTGACGAAGAACCGCCTGAGGAGATTTATAAAGAATGCCGAATGCGTGTGCTTGATAAGGCGGGCGAAGTGTTTGGGACAATGACACCGCTTAAAGGGTTGACTTGGGTTTATAATGCAATTTATTTAAACGAGGGGCTGGATGATGAAGTTTGGTGCGAGTTTATGGAATGGGCGGATAATCCTTATTTAAATGCGGAAGAAGTGAAGGCGTTGTCTGCAACAATGAGCAGTGAGGAGTTGGAGGCAAGGCGATACGGAAAGTTTGCGGGCGGGGGCGGGCTTGTTTATTCTGCATTTGACCCTAATGTGCATATCATAGAGCCGTTTGATGTGCCAAAGGAGTGGTTTGATAACATAAGCATTGACCCTGGATTGCACAATCCATTATCTTGCCATTTTTATGCGGTTGATTATGATGGGAATGTGTATGTGATAGCGGAGCATTATGATAGGGAAAAAGATTTAATTTATCATAGTGAGAAGATTAAGCAAATTGCAGATAGGCTTGGTTGGAAAAGGGGGAGCAATGGGATGCTTAATGCGTTGATAGATAGTGCGGCACAGCAACACACGCTGAACGGGGCGAAATCTGTGGCGGAATTGTTTTATGATTTGGGGATAAATGTAAGCACCAAAGTCAACAAGGATTTGTTTGCGGGGATAAGCAGGGTGCGGACATATTTAAAGGATGCAAATGGGGATGCACATCTTTATATTTTCAGCAGTTGCGTGAATATGATTAGGGAGATAAAGGGCTATTTCTTTGGCAATGATGATGCACCCATAAAGAAAGACGACCACGCTATGGATGAATTGCGTTATTACATTATGAGCAGACCAGAACCGCCAAAGATTGCAGTTGAGAGTGAAAAGTGTAGCGATGCAATTAAATATAAGCACAAATTAATGCGTAAATTAAAATATGCAAATTAATTGATTTGCTTAATTTATAAGTTGCAAATTGATTTTTTACTTTTAAATAAAAATATTTTCAATTTGAATTTGATTTGTGATTTTAATTTGATTTTAAAAAGATGAAAAAATTTGAATATTTTTTAAAAAAAGTGGCGGAAATGTGTCAGGGTGGCGTTCGGATTTGAAGATTTTATGGTATAATGTAAGTGTGGAGATTTGGGGGAGATTTTAGGCGTTTGATTGCGTGAGTTGTTTGATTGCCTATGGCTTGACTGCGTTTGTCGTTTGACTGTTCGGGGTCATTTGATTGCTTATTGCTTATGGT
>DJPS01000055.1:42405-60738 GCA_002438625.1 Christensenella sp. UBA6406 | reverse complement strand
ATTGCTTATGGTTTGATTGCTTAGGATGAATTGAGATGTTGCGGGAAATTTGCTTGATTGTTTGGGGGTGAATGGTTATGGATTTAAAAGAACTTTTGATGAAGCGGGCGGTTGGATTTGATGTGGAAGAAGTTGTGGAAGAATTTAGCGAAGATGAAACGGGAGAGTTGAAGTTGAATAAACGCAAAGTTACCAGAAAATTTGTGCCACCTGATTCAATTGCCTTGAAGTTTTTGCTTACAAATGATGATGATTGTGGCGAAGGGGGTCAGGGGTTAAGCAATTTAACTTATGATGAACTTATGGCACTTAAAAATGATTTACTTGATGAGATTAATGAACTTGAAGATTAAATAAATTTAAATTGCTAATTGATTAAAAATAAATTTGTTGAACTTAAAGAAAAATGATTTTATAAAATTAAATCAATTTGAAAAATAAATAATTCAATTTAAAGATTTAATAAAAATAAAAACTTAAAGATAAAAAACTTTTTAAGCAAACTTAAAGATAAAAAATTAAATATAAATCAATTTAAAGATAAAAAGCGGTGTTTTGTGATTTTGCTTTTAATAAAAGCGACCTTGCACGGCTTTTTTGATAAATGAAATTTGATAAGAATTTTAATAATTCAATTTAATAAATAAGATTTTTATAAATTCATTTTTAAAGAAATTAAAGAAAAAGGGAAGATTGTATGGAAAATAAGAGTAAAAATTTAAAGCAAGTTTTACAAAAGAAAGCGAAAGAGCAAAGCGAAGAGCAAATTGTTAAAGATGTAAAGGAAGATTTATTTTCAAGGCAACAAGCACGCAAGAATTTGGAAGCGGTGTGGCGATTAAATATGAACTTTGTTGCGGGCAATCAATATTGTGGCATAGGGAGCAACAATCAAATAATTGAATATGAAAAGCAATATTTTTGGCAAGAGCGAGAAGTTTATAATCACATAGCGGGGCTTGTTGAAGTTAGGCAGAGCAAACTTTCTAGTGTAAAGCCAGCAATGACAGTGATTCCAGCGAGTGCAGATGCGGGGGATATGGCAACGGCACGCATATGCAACCAAATTTGCAACGGGTTATGGCATAAAATGAAGTTATCTAATTTGATAACCCGTGCGACAAGTTGGAGCGAAGTTTGTGGCACAGCATTTTACAAGGTCGTGTGGGACAACACGCTTGGCGAGAGTTTGATTGTAGATGGCGAAAATGTGCGAATGGGGGATGTGAGTGTGTCCGTTGTTGCACCGTTTGAACTTTACCCTGATAGCCTATCTAGGGGCGATGTGGATGAATGCGATTCAATTATTCACGCAAGAGCCTATAAGATAGATGAGATTAAGGAAATGTATGGCGTTGAAGTTGAGGGTGAAAAATTAGATTTGTTCACATTAAATTATTCTTCAACTTTTAAACCTGCATATACGGGTGTTGCGAGTGGGGCGGACTATGCACTTGTCATTGAACGCTATGAAAAACCAAGCAAACCACATCCAAACGGGCGACTTTTAATTGTAAGTGGCAATAAATTATGTTATGATGGTGATTTGCCTTTTATAAACGGCGAAAACGGCAAGCGTGCGTTTCCGTTTGTTAGACAAGTGTCTTTACCTGTTGCGGGCAGTTTTTATGGTGCGAGCATTGTGGAGCGTGCGATACCTGTGCAAAGGGCATATAATGCAATTAAGAACCGTAAAAACGAGTTTTTGAACCGCCTTTCAATGGGTGTGGTTATGGTTGAAGATGGTGCAGTTGACATAGACAATTTGGAAAGCGAAGGGCTTTATCCTGGCAAAGTGCTTGTATATAGGCAAGGGGCGAACATTCCAACCTTTATGGCACCAAACAAGTTGCCCGTTGATTTTGAAGCGGAAGAGATAAGATTGCAAAATGAATTTAGTGTTATAAGTGGCGTGAACGATTTGATGCGTGCGTCTAACTTATCATTTACGAATATGAGTGGAACGGCATTGCAAATTTTGTTAGAGCAAGACAACACAAGGGTGTCTGTTTCATCTGACAGCATAGAGAATGCGATTTGCGAGATTGCTAAGCACACGCTAAGGCTTTATAAGCAGTTTGTTAAATTGCCACGCCTTATGAATTTGGTGGGCGACAAGGGGAGCGTGGATGCACTTTATTTTAATGATAGAGATATATCAACAGATGATGTTGTGATAGACACGCAAAACGAGATAACTCTATCTAAGGCACAGCAAAGGGCAATGGTTTTTGAGATAATCAACAGCGGGCTTTTGCAGGGCGAAGATGGCAAAATAAACGAGTCAACGAGATTGAAGTTGATTGAAATGCTTGGGCTTGGCATTAATGATGTGGGGGCAGATGTAGATTCTGCACAAATTCATTATGCACAAAAAGAAAATTTGCAGTTTTCAAATGGCGAGTTTGATTGCGATGTGCAAGAGATTGATGACCACGATTTGCACATTAAAGAACACACCGCTTTCTTGCTTGGCAGTGCGGGCGAGAAGTTAAAGGAAACGGGCGATTATGAAAAGGTTTTACAGCACATAAGAAGCCACAAAAGATTTAAACAAATGTAAAATGAAATGATAATGCAAAATAATGAAATTTAATAAAATTCAAATTGAAAAATAATTTTATTTTAATCAACATTTTAATTTTATAAAGATTTAAAAATTGCTAAGCGAAAAAAGTTTGCAAGGCACAAAAGCGGAAAAATAAATTTAATAAAATTCAAAATTAAAAATAAAGGAGTAAAAATTTTTATATGAGAAAT
Source organism: Christensenella sp. UBA6406 (assembly GCA_002438625.1). Lineage (GTDB taxonomy): Bacteria > Bacillota > Clostridia > Christensenellales > UBA1242 > UBA4647. The sequence continues at coordinate 57,978 of DJPS01000055.1, read as the reverse complement.
AATGTAGGAGAACAACCAAATAAAATGCAAAATCTAAATAAAAATGAAAATATAAATGCAAATTTAAATTTAAATAAAAATCAAATTGAAAGCGGAGAAGTGGTTAAGTGTGGTGGCGAAAATTTCACTTTAAATGCGGACAATTTGGGTAAAGAAAATAAAATTGAAATTGAAAGCAATAATCAAAATTATAAAGATAATGCATTTAATCAATCCGCATTTTTAAAATTAAGCGAAAAAGAAAGCGGGCAAGAGCAATCCCCAGATTTAAGCGAAATTGAAAGCATTTTTGGCAAAAGCGATTTTAAAAGCGAATGTAAAAGCGAAGAAAGTTCAAGCGAAAATGCGGGCGAAAATGTGGATAAAATAGATTTGCAAAATGGCTCTCCTTATGGCAAGTTTAAAACGGCAAACGACCTTTTGAACGCCTATAACAATTTGCAGGCAGAGTTCACAAGGCGTTGTCAAGCACTTAAAAAAATGCAAAATCAAATTGAAAAATTTAATCAAAATCAACTTGATATGCAACTTAATCAAAACAATGCAGATGCCACAAATGAAAAGGTGGCAACAAAGCAAGAAGATGCAGAAAAACTTTTGGAGCAAAAAGGAATAAAGCAACAAATGGGCAAAGCATTTTTTGAAAAGGGTTTAAGCGAAAAGGAGTTTAAACTAAAACTGCTTGATGAGATTAAGGAGCAAATTATATATGATAAAGATGCTTTGAATGAACTTTATTTAGATGCATTAAATTCGCCCGATGAAAAAGCGGGAAGCAAAAGAAATGCGGAAAGCATTGAAATTGTAAAGCGTGGAACGGGTGGCGAGATAAATGAAGATAAAAAAGATTTATTTGATTTTGCAAATGAAAATTCAAATATAAATGAAATTATAAATGAAAATGCTAAGCAAAAAGCGGGAGAAATCAGTGAAGAAAAAGGCGAAGAGGCACACGATAACAAAATAAAAATGTATGATACCGCCGATAGCGAAGAAGTGCCGAGTTATCAAAGGGCTGATTTTGACGAGCAGTTGGCAAAGTTTTTAAGTGCGAACAATGATGCCAGAATTTATGCAAAAGAGATAGGTGAAGAAATTTTGGCGGATAGAACGCTTTCATTGCAAAGTGCATATGATAGGGTTTTGGCTAAAAGATATAAATCACCTAATGAACTTGCGAGTGATGAAAATTTTATTGCAAATTACATTTTGAATAATGAAAAAGTTTTAAAGAGCATTGTTAAAGACTTTAAGGCTAAAAGGGAAGAGTTGCCAAAGATGATATCTAATCAAAACGGGGCTATGGCACAGGCGTTACCAAGTGCGGTTAGGACAATAAAAGAAGCAGGCGAGTTGGCTTATAGACTTTTTGATTAGGACTTGAAATAAAACTATTTTTATGATTTTAATTAATTCAAATTGATTTATAAAAAATTAATTAATTCATTTTAAAATAAATTAAACAAATTTATCCGCTTAAAATGCGGGAAATCAATGTGTTTTAAATTTAAGCAAATGGCGAAAATTTGAGGCAAAATTGTGGCTTTTAAGTGAGTTTTAAAGGTTTTTAACGCAAATCAATTTGAAATTAATTAAAATTAAATTTAATTCAATTCAATATAAAAAATAAAATATAATCAATTTGAAATAAAATTGAATAAAAATCATTTTTAAAATTAAAAAATGTAAAATGAAAAGGAGAGATATATGGTAACATTAGAAAGTGCAGAAAATGCATTAAAAACAGTTTATTTGGGGGTTGTGTCTAATCAATTAAATGACAGTGCAAATCCGCTTTTAACTAAAATTGCACAAACGACAAGCGATGTGTGGGGTAACGAAATAAGAAAACTTGCACCATATGGTTTAAACGGTGGTGTGGGTGCAGGCACAGAGAATGGCGACTTGCCAAAGCCATATCAAAACAATTATGTTAAGTTTGTTAGCGAACTTAAAAATCTTTATGGCACAATCAACATAAGCGACAAGGCAATGAGAGCGTCAAGCCACAGTGCGGGTGCGTTTGTGAACCTACTTAACAGTGAAATGGAAGGGCTTATCAAGGCAAGTTCATTCAATTTTGGAAGAATGCTTTATGGTGATGGTTCTGGCAAACTTGCAACAGTTAGCGTTGCGGGTTCAGATAAAGATGAAGTTACAGTTGATTCAGTTAAGAATTTAATGGAAGGAATGGTTTGCGATTTATATGCAAGCGGTTCAAAGACTGCAACAGTTAGAATTGCATATGTAGATAGGGCAAACAAAAAAGTTAAGTTTGAAGCAGAACTTTCTGCTGCACCAGCGAAGGACACAGAACTTTATGTTCAAGGTTCAAAGGGTAACGAACTTACAGGGCTTGGGGCAATTTTTGGCACAGGCAACACACTTTACGGGGTTGACAAAACAAAATACAAGTGGATGTGTCCATACACTAAAAGTGGCGTAACAGCAGTTAGTGATGAGAACATACAAGAAGCGATTGACTATCTAGAAGAAGTTACGGGCAGTATGGTTGACTTTGTTGCGTGCAGTAGTGATATCAAGCGTGCATATCAAAAGTATTTGAACACTTACAGAAGAAATGTGGATGTTATGGAATTAAACGGTGGCTTTAAGGCAATCACATTCAATGGCATTCCAGTTGTTTCAGATAGGTTCATTGAAGATAACACAATGTATTTGCTTAACACTAAGGAATTTGCATTGCATCAACTTTGCGATTGGAATTGGTTAGAAGGTGAGAACGGCAAAATTATCAAACAAGATGCGGGCAAGCCTTCTTACACTGCTACACTTGTTAAATATGCTGATTTAATTTGCGACAAACCTAGCGGACAAGCAAAATTAACTTTTAGTTTATCAACTTCAAATTCTTAAATGATTTAATTCTATTAAGAAATATAAATTGAATTTTGCAACTTAAATTTAAAAAATTAAAATTAATTTATTTGCAACTTTAAAAAGGACAAAAGTTTAAATAAAGGGAGATAAAGGGGGCAAAAAGGAAAGATAAATGTATATTGAAATTAAGGACGACACATTCAGCATTGTGGAGCGGTTAAAGGCATTAGATAAAAATTACATTATAAAATATAACACGGAGCAAAAGCGGTTTGAAGTGTGGTTTAAAGAAAATGATTTTAAGGAGCATTTGGAGATTGTTTTGCCTTATCCTTGTTTAGATTATAGGACAATTTATAAGGTTGCAAATTCAAATTCTAAAAAGATAGATAAAATCATTTACGAGATAAATAAAAACAACGAAGCAATTAAGGAAAAAGCAAAAAATGATTTAATGGATGAGTTAAGTTTTAAGGTTAGGACAATAGTTTCTTAAAAAGAGCAAATTTAATTCATTATAAATATAAATCAATTTGATTAAAATCATTTCCATTTTATTAAATTGCTTTCTTAAAATTTAAATTAATTTAAGATAAAGGGGAAGAAAGCAAACGATTTATTTATAGATTTATGCTTTCTTCCTTTTTAATTAAAAAACGAAAAAAGGAGGTTAAAGAAGAATGACAATAGAAAAGATAATTTCAAGTTGTTTGTTTTTGTTAGATAAAGATGATGTTGTTAAAGATTTAGATGAAATGCATCAATTATACGAAAATCATTTAGATGCAATAGCGAACAACAGAACACAAGACACAGAGTTGGACAGTGAGGGAAACGAAGTTGCAATAGAAAATTCAATCAACAACACATTAAAGGCGTTAAACGCAAAGATAAGTGCGGTTGAAAGCGAACAAAAGGTTGTTGTAAATTTAAAGTTTATAGCAAACAAAGTTTTAAAATTAATTTCAATAAATTATTTGCCGTGTGTTGAGTTGGAAAACATAAACGTTGCGGGTGGAGAGTTTGATTTAAAGGGTTTAAGTCGCAACTTTACTGGCATTAAGAGCATAAAGTCATTAAACGCAAAAGCGGACAGAGAGCGTGCGGTTGATTGCAAGGTTTTAAAGGATAAGTTGATTGTTGCAAGTGGCGAATATGAACTTATATATAATTATGATATAGCAGATTATGATTATTTTGATGCAATAAATGATTTTCCGCTTAGTCTAACTTACAGCACGATTGTGGATGGCGTTTTGGGCGAATATTACATTTTAAACGGATTTTATGAAGAAGCAGATTTTTACATAACAAGGTTTGAAACGCAAATGGCAACGCTAAACAGAAAAACAAGAGAAGTTAGGTTAAAGGAGAGAGTATGGGGATAATTCAATCAAAATTAATGTCTAAGCGGAGAGCAAGGGCAGAAAAGCGGATAGATTTTGCATCATTTTATGGTGGGATAAGGACAGATGTTGTAGCATCAATCTTGCCCATTAAATATGCAACAAAGACATATAATTTTTGCTTTAAAAACGGTGCGTTGACAACGGGGCTTGGCATAAGTCCGCTAACATTTCTATCCTACAAGACAAAGCAGGCGGAAGAAGTTAAGTGGAAGTTTTCATACGAACCTGAGCGACTTTATTTATTCCGTGCATATAATGGCGTAACAGGTGGCATAGGGGACAGGCTTATAGCATATCACAATGGCGGGAACACGGGCACGGGCTCTGGCAAGTTGGTGTGGGCAATGACAAACACGAACATAGGGCAATATATGACAATTCCAAAATTGGGGCTATATGAAGCACCGATGTGCAGTGTAAATTACACGGACACGGAGCACGGAGATGCCTTTATATTTGGGTCATCAATGGACGGGCTTAAACTATGGTCGCCAAGACAAAACAATCCGACAAGCATAAGCAGTGCACCGCTTGTAACAAGTTTGTGCGTGCATTTCGAGCGTGTGTTTGCCACCGTTTGGGAGAAAGGCAATCACATATGGTTTAGCGAGGCGTTAGAACCGACAAAGTGGGATGCAACGGCAGATGATGCGGGTTATATTGTGCTTAATGACAAGTTAAGTGGCGGGGCAAATAAGATTATATCATTCAATAATTATCTATATGTCATAAGAGATTATGGCATAACACGCATAACTGCATTTGCCAGTCAAGATAGTTTTTCAGTTCAACACATTTATTCAAGTTCAAATTTGATAAGAGAGAACACGCTATGCAGATGCGGAGATTTAATTTATTTCTTGCAAACTGATGGACTTTATGCGTTTGATGGCGTAAATGTGAAAAAGATTGAAACAGGTTTCGAGGGCTTGATTTTGGGGCAAAACTTAAAAAATGCAAGGGCTACATTTTATAAAGGCAAATATTGCATTATATTAAATTCAACTTTAAGCGAGGCGGTCAAGGATGACTACAACAACACGCTAATTTGTTACGATATAAAGTCAGGCGAATACGACATTATGTGTGGCATCTTTTTCAGGGACATTTTGGGCGTTATCAGTGGCGAAGTGGAGCGATTGGTTGCCATTATCAATACGGGCGAAGAAGATGCGAAAAGTCAAATTGTGCAAGTGGATGAAAGCGGACAAGTTGGCGGGGTTGCAACCAAAAAGTATTGGGAAAGTGCGTTTACAGATTTGGGTTACAGCGATTACGAAAAGTGCATAACAAGGCTAAGTTTGCAAACAAAATACGATTGCAAGGTTATTTTGGAAACAGAAAAGGAAAGCAAGGAGATTGTGTTTAAGGGCGGAGATGTTGTGCAGAGCAAAAGCGTAAATTTGCGTGGCGTTATGTTTAAGGTTAAGTTTGTGGCTGAAACGGTGGAGTGCGAGATTTCTCACCCAGAGATAACATTCAACTTAGGCAAACCAAATGTGTGCGATTAAAGTTAAGTGATTGATTTGGTGGCGGTTGTGTAAACAATTTAAATAAAAATTGCATCAAATTTAAAAAGAGATTAAATAAATAGATTAATCAAATTTAAAAAACAAATAAAAAGCATTCAATTTAATTTAAAAATTAATTAAAATCAACTTTTAATTAAAATTTATAAATCATTCATTTTTATAAAAAAGAATAAGGAAAAATTATTTTATGAACATAGAAGAAGTTGTAAGGCAAAAAAAGATAGAGAATTTAATTTCAAATGGAGGTTTAAAACTTATGGATATAAATGTAAAATCATTGTTAAACGAAGAACAAAGGAAAAGAAAGCAAAAAATTTTAGATGACATAAAAGCAATAGAGAAAAGTTTCCAAATGTCTGCACCTGCTGAAAAGGAAGATTATAAACCAAGTTACACAAAGGTAGATTTAAAGGATGCAAGCGAAGATAGAATAAATCAAAAAGCAACAGATAGTCTAAGGTATTTTAAAGCGAAAGGTGAAGCGGACATAAACGACAATTACAGTGCACAAAAAGACAAAATTGATGCCAGCATTGCAAACGAGAAGCAAAAGGCAAGTGCAAAAGCGGATGAGATTGTGGAAAATGCGGGCGAGCAAAGGCTTAAAGCGAAGAACAGTGCGATTAACAGGGGCATTGCTCACAGCAGTATTTACGACAATATGATGACAGGCATAGAAAGGCAAGAGATGAGCGACTTGCAAGATTTAAAGGCGGAAGCAGAGAGTAGCATTTCTTCACTTAATGATAAAATTGATAAGTTAGATAAAGAAAAGCAAAATGCGTTAGAATTATTCAATATTTCATATGCAGTTAAGTTGCAAGACAAGATTGATGGGATGAAGAAAGAAATTGAAACATACAACGAAAAGGCAAAGAAATATAATGAAGACATAGAAGAGAAGAACAAGGCATTAATTTCAAAATACGATGAAAAATATCAAAAGCAAGTGAAGCAAGCGGAAGAGCGAAACCAAAAGATTTTGTCATTTTTGCAAAAATATGGTTACGGCACAGTTTCAAACAAATTGAAGTTGCAACAAACCGAAGTGGCAAAAGATTATTTAAACACGCTAGACAAGGCAACCGCACTTGAACTTTTAACCGAAGATGATAAGTTTAAAGATGCACTTGGCATAAATTATTTTAACGACTTAGTTGATTATGTTAAAAATAGAAAAGAATAAAAATTTAATTAATTCAAATTGATAAATAAAATTAAATAAATTCAAATTGAAAAATTGATAAATAAATAAAAAATCAATATTGAATAATGAAAAAATAAAAAAGGGGGCAAAGTGAAAAATGTGGGAAGAGTTAATCAAACTTGCGGTGTCTAACGGGATTTGGGCTGTGCTTTTTGTGGCGTTGCTTTTATATCAGTTAAAAGACAGTGCAACAAGGGAAGTTAAATATCAACAAACCATTGCAAGTTTAACGGACAAACTTAACATTGTAGAAGACATTAGGGGCGACATTATAGACATAAAAAAGTCTATCAATAAAGCAAGCAAGGCTAAGCAAACAAAGAGGTGCGAGGCAAAATCAAACGAAGAAACCAATGCGTGTTATAAAGATGCGTGAACAAATGTAAATTTGATTATATGCAAATAAGAATAAAATGCCATATGCACAAAATTCAATATTTTTGCATAATGTAAATGAACTAATTTAATCAGTTAGTTTAAAAATAATTTTAAGAAATTTAAAAAGCAAAAAGCGATTTAATGGACTTAAATCCATAGAAATATTTTTAAAGTGGCATCATTAATTTAGTTTAATTAAAAAGCAATTAATGGTGTCGCTTCTTTTAAAAAGGGGGCAGGGCAAAGTGAAGTTCTATAAAGATTATCATTTTTATGTTGCCATAAGTGGCTTTATAGTTTTAATTGTCGGCTTAATCACTGATTATTTTGGTGTTTTTGTTGATAAGGCAACACTTGAAACAATAATTTCTTATATACTTTCATTTTTAATTGCATTTAATGTTATAAATATAAATGTTAAGAAAGATAAATCGCAAGAAGAAATCAAAAACGACATAAATAAAACAGCAACTGCAATAGAAAACGAGTTTAAGAAAAAGTCAAGTGAAAATGAGAAGAACGGCAAGATAGAAAATGAAGATGAAACAAAAGACAAAGAAATAAAGCAAAAAGAAGAAAATAAAAAAATTAATTAAAATCAATAAAAAATTGCTAAAAAATTATTGCAAATTATAAAATTATGGTGTATAATTATTGTAGTAATTTAAAAAAGTTAGTTTGAAATTGATTAAAAATTTCAGTTTTTAGTCATTTAATCGTGGCTAAAAACTTTATGTTTAATTTAGGGTTAAATAAAAATATTTTTGCCTAGTGCAATAAAAATATAATTGAATAAATTTAATTCAATAGATAAATAAATATATAATAAATTTATATAATTAATTTTTAAATGCAACTTTAATGCATTATGATGCAAATGCAAAAGGGGCTAAAAAGCAAAAAATGGAAGCAAAATAAAATTAAATTAAGATTAAAATAAAATGGTTAAATTTTAAAATTTTTTTGCTTGCTTAAATTTGGTTTAATTGCAATGGGTTAAGCAAGAATATTGTGTCCTAAATTTTTCAAATATTAAATATAAAAAAGAATAAAATCACATAAAAAATTAAATTGATAAAATAAATTCAAATTAATTAAATATGATTAAATTCATTTAAAAAGATAAAAGAAAAAATAAACGAAAAATATAATAAAAAGATAAGGAGAAAGAATGGAAGAAAACGAAATGAAGTCGGTTAGCAATCAAACTATAAATGTAAATGAAAATGCTAATCAAAATGAAAATAATATAAACGAAAATCAAAACAAAACAGACGCTAAAATGCCAGAAAAACAACATAAAAAGAGCAAAGTTGTGCGTTATGTTTTAGATGAAAACAGCAACGAAATGGTTGAAAAAGAGTTTGAAAAGAAAGCGGAAAAGCAAAAGAGTGAAAGGACTGCAAAGGGTGGACAAGCCCGCTTTAAAAATAGAAATGAAAATAAATCATCTAATGATGCAAATAAAAATGATACAGAAGCAAAGTTAAGTGAAAATGGAAATGAAAAAGTAAATGCAAATTTAAATAAAAATAAAAAATCTAATCAAATTAGCAAAAAGGGTGGCAACAACAAAAAAGGTGGCAAGAAAGGCGATGCCATAAACGGAAATGCAAGCGAAGAAAGAGCCATTAATGATAAATCAAATGCAGTAGAAAATAAAAAATCTAAAATGCAACAATTAGAAGCACGCAACAAGCGTATTTTGGCAGAGAACGAAAGTGCTAAAATTGACTTAACTACAAGGGCATATAAGAATAAGAATTTAAAGGTTATGTTCTTTGGTGGCGTTGGCAATGTAGGAAACAACATAACTGCCTTAATGTATGGCGATGATATTTTGGTAATTGACTGTGGTGTGGGTTTTGCAGAAGCGAATATGCCAGGCGTTGACCTTGTTATACCTGAAATGAGTTTCTTAAAGGCGAACAAAGATAAGATTAGGGGCATATGCATAACGCACGCCCACGAGGACCATATAGGCAGTATGCCATATTTCCTAGATGAAGTTAAAGCCCCCGTTTATGCAAGCAAACTAAGTTTAGCATTAATTGAAAACAAATTGCGTGAATTTCCAAAATGCAAAATGAAAGGCGTTGCGGTTAATCCAAGACAAACAGTTAAAATTGGATGCTTTACAGTTGAATTTATCCACGTAAATCACTCAATCGCAGGTGCTTATGCTCTTGCAATCACAACCCCAGTTGGCGTGGTTTTCCACAGCGGAGACTTTAAGATAGATTTCACTCCAACAGCGGGCGAAACGACAGACCTTGCAAGAATGGGCGAACTTGGCAACAAGGGTGTGCTTTTAATGTTATGTGAAAGCACTAACATAGAGCGTCCAGGTTGCTCTTTAAGCGAAAATGTTGTGGGCGAAACGATTGCTAGCATATTTGAAGAAGCAAGGGAAAATAGAATAATCATAACTGCCTTTGCATCTAATGTTCATAGGGTGCAACAAATTATGAATTTGGCTAAAAACTATGGCAGAAAGGTTGCTTTTGCTGGTCGCAGTATGATAAACAATATGGAAGTGGCAATGAAGATTGGCGAAATTAAATTTGACCACAATCAAATTGTTGAAATGGCGAAAGTGCCAAAAATGGCGGATAAGGAAGTTTTAATTCTTGCAACAGGCAGTCAAGGGCAAGAACATACAGCACTTGACAGAATGGCGAATGGCGAGTTTCAAGGTATAGAGATAGGAAAGAATGATACAGTTATATTCTCTTCATCTCCTGTGCCAGGTAACGAAAAGTCTGTTACGAACATTATAAATGAGTTAATGAGAAAAGGGGCAAATGTAATTTATGATGATTTAAGCGATGTTCACGCATCAGGGCACGCTTGTCAAACTGAATTTGCGGTTGTTCATAAATTGATTAAGCCTAAATTCTTTGTGCCTGTGCACGGTGAAGTTAAGCATTTAATGTACCACGAAAAGTTTGCAATTAAAATGGGTGTAAATCCTAAGAACATTATTGTGCCAGAGATTGGAACGGTTGTGGAAGTTAATAAGAATTCAATGCGTAAGGGCAAGGATGTTTATGCGGGCATTAGAATTGTGGATGGAAAGACAGTGGGCGATGTTGAAAGTGCAGTTTTGAAAGACAGATTGCAACTTGCAAGTGATGGTATAGCGATTGTTCTTCTTCATATAGATGAAGCAACAGGCAATTTGAATAGGTTGCCAGATATCTTTACAAGGGGATTTATCTATAACGATGATTCTAGCGAACTTATCATTGAAGCAAAGCGAATTGTTTATGAGGCACTTGAAAATGTTGATGTTAAGTCTATGGAAAAGAATGTTCTTCGCAACACTGTTAAAAAGACTTTAACAAACTTCTTTGTAAGGAAAGTTAATCGTAAACCTATGATTATAACAATCATTTAATTCATTTTAATTTTTGCATATTGAATTGAATTTAAATGATAAATAAATAGAAAAATAGGAAAAGAAAGGTAAGAATAATAATGAAATTTATTGAATTAGATAAGGCAGTTCTACAAATTTTAGATATTGAGCTTGGCTATAACATTAATAAAATTTTTGAAAAGCACAAAGAGTTTATGGAAAGGCAAGAAAAAATGATAAAGCATCAAATTGAAACAACAGGCAAAATTGATTATTCACAGTGGTCAACTGTTTGCTTTGATAAACTTTATAATGCAGTTGATAATTATAGGAAAGAAAAACTTTTGCCAAGAGAAGATTTAATTGAGGTTGCAAGCAATTTTGTTATGAAAAATACAAAAATTACAAATCCAAAAGTTGCAAGAATGTATGTTTTAGAACAACACGATAAGTATGTTGAAAAAGTTTGGAAGAAACTTGAAGAATATAAGCAAAGTGGCGAGGCGGTTGCTGTCCAAACGGGTAAATGCTATTTTGAAGAGAGAATAAAAGAACAAAGCAACGAGAAATTAACTGTATTGCTTGGTTTAAATTAAAAAGTAAAAATATTTAAAAAGATAAGGAAAGATAAGGGTTGAAATAATTTAAATATAATGTGATTTAAATTAAATTTCTTGCTTTTTGTCTTTTAATTACATAATTTTCCGTTTTTTGGGTAACCTAAATTGAAAATAGAAAAAAGGAGCGGTTAAAATTTATGGCAAGAAAAAAGGCAAATCAAACAAATCAACTGCAAAATGGACAAGCACAAAATGCACAAAATCAAAACGGACAATTTGATTTGAATTCGCAAAATTTGGGGCAAGCAAGCGGGCAAAATTCAAATTTAAACAAAAGCAATATAATGCAAAATCAAAATGAAAATTATAATCAAAATTTAAATGCAAATCAAAATTGCAACGCAAATGGCGTGTGCCAAAATGCAACAAAGGGTGCAGAGAATGGGCAAAATCCGTTTGTTAATGTAGAAAAAGATGCAGGAAAGGCAAAGGAAAAGAAAGAGCGAAATTGGGTTATAAATGCGGGCAATATGGCAATTTTGGCAAGCAGTTTATCTTTGGTTATAGATGTGGTTCACAAACTTTTAAGAATGGTTTTAATTGCATATAGCGGGTTAATCATTTTCCTTTATGTTTTGGCTGGCATTTTAAGTATTTTTGCTCTTTTTGCATCTATAAAATATGGCTTTAAACAAAAGGGCATAACGGTTGATGCGTTCTTTACGGGCATCTCATTTGTCGCACTGATTTTAATTTAATAAAATGCTATCAATCTGTTTTTAATTAAAATAATTTCTTTTTAAGTGCTTTGCATTGCTAAAATGCTTGACAATTTAGGAAGAACATTATAAAATAGAATTATAAAATAAATTAATCTTGCAACTTATTGTTTAAAAGATAACATTAATTGCTAGATTTTTTTAAAGTTGAAAACAAATAAAAATGCGAATAAAAATAAATATAAAAATAAGAATAAAATAAAATTCTAAATAATAAGCAAAAATTTTATAAAGTGAAAAGGAAAAAGAAATGATAAAAAAAATTGCCTTGATAACGGGCGGTTCAAGGGGTATAGGTGCAGAAATAGCAAAAAAACTTGCAAGCATTGGATATCATTGCATTGTTAATTTTAAAGTGAATAAAGATTTAGCGGTAAATGTTGTGGAAGAAATAGAAAGTTGTGGCGGAAGTGCAGAGATTTATGGGTGCGATGTGTCAAACCCGCAAGAAGTTGCAAAAATGTTTAACTACATTAAAATGGCATATGGAAAAATTGACGTGCTTGTGAACAATGCGGGGATATCAATAGCAAAGGCGTTTCAAGATGTAACAGACAGTGAGTGGCGAGAAATTTTAGATTGCAATTTGTCATCCGTTTTCTATTGTAGCAGAGAAGCGGTTAAATTAATGCTAAAAAGGGCAAGTGATTGTGAAGATATTGTGAATGGCGAAAGCAGTGGCGTGATAGGAAAGATTATAAACATATCATCAATGTGGGGGCTTGTCGGTGGCAGTTATGAAGTGCATTATAGTGCAACAAAAGCGGGCATTATAGGAATGACAAAAGCGTTAGCAAAAGAAGTCGCCCCAAGTGGCATTTTAGTCAACGCCATTGCCCCAGGAGCAATAAGCACAGATATGATGAAAATGTTAGGCGAAGAAACAATGCAATATTTAATAGATGAAATTCCGCTTTCAAAAATTGGCAAACCTAGCGACATTGCAGAAATGGTTGCGTTTTTGGTTCAGCATTCAGGTGATTACATTACAGGTCAAGTTTTCAGCGTTAATGGCGGAATGGTTATCTAATAATGTAATTTGCTAAAATAAATATTTATTTAATCAATTTGAAAAAATTTGCTTTATATTCATATAAAAAATGATTTATAAAGACAAAATTAAATTGTTTTATAATCATATCAATTTAAAATATTGTAAAATCATAATTTAAAATAAGGGAAGAAATGGAAAGATATTTTTTTGTAAAAAGCGGAAGTTATAAAGTTGGGCAAGAGATTAAAATTGATGGAATAGAACACAATCACATATCAAAAGTTTTGCGTTCAAAAGTTGGCGACAAAATTGTGTGCTTGCCAAACAACGGAATGCTTTTATATTGTGAAATTGTGTCATTTAGCAAGGCGGAAACGGTTGTAAAGATAGAGAAAATTGAGAAAAGTGAAAACGAGTGCGAAAGCAGTTTAACGGTGTTTGTGCCACTTTTAAAAAGTGATAAGTTCGAGTTTCTAATCACCAAACTCACAGAGTTAGGCGTAAAAAAAATTGTGCCATTTGAAAGCGAGTTTATGACGGCAAAACAATCTAAAAACGACAAAAGTGAAAGATTTTTGCAAATAGCAAAAGATGCGTGCAAGCAATGCCGTAGGGCAAAACTTATAGAAATTGAAAATATGATAAGTTTTGATGAAATGTTAAAGCAAATAAAAAATTATGATTTTGCCTTTTTTGCATACGAAAATGAAAGGAAGAAAAAACTTTCAGCATTTGATTTAAGCGGTGTAAAAAATGTTGCAATGATTGTGGGCAGTGAAGGCGGTTTTTCAAGCGAAGAAGCAAACAAAATTGTTCAGGCTAACGCACAAATCATATCGCTTGGCAACCGCATTTTGCGTGCAGAAACGGCTTGCATTGCCCTTGCCAGTATTTTACAATTTAAACTTGGTGAAATTTAACAAGTTTAACAAGGTGATTTTAATTTAAAATAAAGTAAAACATTTAAATAAAATTAAATGCAAATTGATAAAATATTTTAAATTCAAATTAAATATTTAATTTTTCTTTTTATTAAATTGAATTTAAGGCAACAAAAAAAAGAGAGCGGAATGGAGAAAATTGCTCTCTTTTCTTTTTTTGAGTTGATTAAATTATTATATTTTTTTAAGTATTGTTACAATCAAGAATAGGGGGATGATTGTAACATATGTAAACTTATAAGGAGAATAATTTAATGCATTTTTTCTTTTGTTTTTAATTCAATTTTAAAATCAAATTATAACTTTTTTTAGTTTTATTAAAAACTTCAACTTAAAATACTCAAACATTAGATGCATTTTTTATGTGGTGAATATTTTATTTGTGGGATACAAATACATAACCAAAATAAATAGGAGAAAAAATTTTGATTATCAAAAGGAAAAGTAAAAGAGTTTAATAAACTAAAACTTTTTTTGATTGTATTTCAACAATCGCCACTTTACATAACTACAAATAGCAAATGGGGAGTAATGTAAAGCCCGCTAGTGCAATAAATAAATGTAGCAAATTTATTTTACATTTTTAATTTAAAGTAATTATCTGATTTGGTATAGAACAGGTAAGTTTGCTACTAATCAAGTCTTTACCAAAGCAATGGAACAAAGATTTTGCTAAGGTAGTTAGATTTGATTGCTCACCCAAACCATAACCCAATCATCTAATCATTTATTGTGCCGTAAACTTAACGGAGGATTAAGTGTTATGCCATTTAATCTTTTCGCAACAACAATTTAAAATAAAAGACAATAAACAACAAAAGGGTCAACATTTAAAATTGCACACTTTCGTTTCAGTGTCAAACTTATAATTTGCACAATATTTTTGGGACAAAACCAAAACTTTATGCCAAGCATTCTATTTCTAAAATGCATTGTAGGGTAGGAGTAACATAAAATTTTAATTTTATTTTAAATATAATGCAATTTTTTCAAGTTCAATCTACCTGAAACTATAATATATACGGAGTTGAAATAAAAAATTCTAACAAATTCTAAAAAAAATCTAAAAAATTTTAAATTTTTTAGAAATTCTTTTAAATCTTATTGAAAAATTAAATAATTTATTCTATCTTTCCGCTTCGTAAAGCCATTTTTTAGCATATCCGTAAACTTCATAAATGTCATTATATAATGTTTCTATATCCGCACCTTTCTTTAATTCATCTTTTGCGTCAACCAAATTGTGCTTGTATTTTATCAGTTTAACATACATATCGCCAAGTTTGTCAGCGGTGATAGGTTCGTTTATTTGCAAAGGATAGCCATATTTATCGCAAAATTCATTAAAATCATCTAATGTAAAATTGCCTAAATCTCTATCTTCTTCAAATATAAATGAAAGCCAATTAGATAAAATATTATCAACATTTTCTATTCTTTCATCCAACTGAGAAATCAATTCTTGTCTAAACTTGTCATCAAATGTTTTTGTATAATCTGCAATTTTATTGCTCTTAAAATAACTTTCAATCTCATCAAGCCTTGCATCTGTAATGTGCTTAACTTTAACT
>DJPS01000055.1:0-42365 GCA_002438625.1 Christensenella sp. UBA6406 | reverse complement strand
TTGCCTATTTTGAAAGTCTTTAATCTTTTTGCCTTTTTCACAACTTAAACAAAACTTAAATTCGCTATTTTCTTTATTAAAGAAACCAGCCTCATCAATTTTTTCCATAACCTCATTTGTCGCTGTTAGAACATCTTTACCTACAAAATCTTCATTATATAATAAAATCACGCCATCTTTGTTCAAACCTTGTTGTGCGGTTACAACATCATCGTTGTTCACCGTAAGCCTAACGCTAGGGTTCACATCTATCGTAACATCATAAGTCAACGCCTCAACTGTGGCAACTTCATTTAAGTTTTGACCGCCATTAGAGTGGTGCGTTGCAAGCGGAATAGAAATGCCTATCGTAAGCAATAAAACGCACGCAATAGAAGCAAGAGCAAAGCGAACCTTTTTAGGCCTAAAAGATAAAATCTTGCCACTGTTGCCATTGTCATTGCCGTTTTTATTGCTGTTGCCGTGTGCGTGGGCATCATTAAAGTTTCTAAAAGATTTTGCATTTATTTTATTATTTTCTTCATTTTCATCAATGCAAATGGCATTGCCCGCTTTATTCTTTGCATCATTACTTGCAGAAACAATAAAATTGTTTGCCTTAATTAAATTCCAATTAACATTAAGTTTTATGTTTAATCTAATGTCTGGCACTTTCTCTTCAATCTCTTGTTTAAGTCTTTTGCTATACTTCTTTCTCATTGTAAACCTCCTTATAGAATGATTTTACTCTTTTAAGAATTTGGTTATATTTCCAATTTAGTGTAGATTTAGGAATGTTAAGCATTTCAGCCACCTCAACCCGCCTATAACCAAGCAGGGTGGTCATCTCCAAAATCTTATAGTCTTCACTACTCAAATGCTCCTTGCAATATTTAAGCAACGGAAAATCATTTGGCACTGCATTGTCGTCTTCCGTAAGTTCTACGGCAATTTTATTTATGTTTATGCTCGTTATATTGTCAAGAGTGTCATCAAAGTCAACATAATCAATTCGCCCGCTTTTCCTAAGTTCATCTATTGCCTTGTTGCGGGCTATCATTAACAAATACGAAAAAGGATTATAGTTTGAATCTATTTTATGTAGCGAATTTAAAAATTTGATATATGTCTCCTGCATTAAATCTTGCACCAATGCATTGTCGTTTACAACTTTTTTTATAACACAATAAACAGAAACCTTTGTCAAATCATAAAACTCGTCAAAGTATTCACTTTTCCCTTCCTTTAACTTCCCAACCAATGACTCTAATTTATGCTTTTTCATTTTGTATCTTTGTATCCGATATATTTACGATTTTTCCTTTTAACTTTTCTAACTATTTTACCACATTTTTTGCAAAATTGAATAGTTTTATTAATTTTTTATAAAAAAATCTATCAAATTTATTTTGATAGATTAATTTATTGATAGCATATTCTTCTTATATCAAAATAGGGAATAATGCATTTTATTTTATTTGTTTTAATTTTAATTAATTTGATTTTTCAATTCTATTAATTTATTTATACATTTATTCATTTTTTTTGCTTTGCTTCTTTACGCTTTTTATTTAGATTATTTAATTTCTGTGCTTTTGCTAATTTGCTTTAATATTTTTCTCATAAAGGCAAAATAATTAAATAAAATGCCTATAAAATCGCCCCGCAATTCTTGCATTCACTTTCATTTGCTCCATTTTTAGTTTTGCAATAAGGACAAATCACAACCTTGCCACCTTTATGCTCTTGTGTCTTGCTGTCGTTTCCTTTCTCTTTATCGCCATCTTCACCAATTTGCTCTAAATGTTGCTGTTGTGTCTTTTTTATGTTCTTTACCATTGCTATAACAATTAATGTAAAAGCAACTATAAATATTAAACTAAATATACAACTAATTATAATAAAAAACACGCCAGTGAATTCAAACATTTTTATAACTCCATAAAATAATTTATCTTTCCATACGTATATTATATAGAATTTTATACATTTTGTCAATCTTTCATAACCACTTTTATTGCTCAAATTTAACCCGCCATTTTTTTATTCTTAACTTCTCAATTTATAATTTTCAACTATTTTAACTTATTCTTTTTCAGTCGCTTTAAATTAAAATCTTAATGTATTGCTAAAATTCTAAAAAAAAATATATATATAATAGAATAATGAGTAGAGTGAAAAGGAAAAATATTAAATTTAAATAAATTTATCACAAAATAAAAATAAAATGCATAAAATAATTTTGTGCAAATTTCCTTATAAATCAAAGGTTATATCAAATTACAAAAAAATCTTAAAAAAATTTGAAAAATTTTCAAAAAATTGTTGACAAATCAAAAATAATATTATATACTTAAATAGTCAATAGTTAAAGACGTAAATATTTTAGCGACAATATTCCTCAATAGCTCAGTCGGTAGAGCGCTTGACTGTTAATCAAGATGTCGCAGGTTCAAGTCCTGCTTGAGGAGCCATTAAAAATTATAGATTTTACAAGGGTTATAGCAAATTATAAAAATAGAAAATAAGAGATACAGGAAATTTTGACCCAACTTTTGACCCAACATTTTTAGGGAAATTTATTGTGAAATCTAAAAAACGCACGCAGTTTAGCGTGTGTTTTTTTATTTATTATTTAAGTTTTTATATGCAGGAAAAAATTTTGCTATAAATTTGACATTGTGTAGATTTTATGGTATAATATGGATATATAGAGACATTGGGCGTTTAAAATAGGGGATTTTAGAGCTTTTGAAATTAGGAAGAACAAAGAAGATATGGGCGACATTGTAGCCTTATAAATAAATAGATAAAATATATATTTTAATTGAAATAATATAAATATTAAAATTGATTAATAAAATTGAATAAAATAAAATCAAAGCAAATTAAATCAGATTAAAATTAATTAGATTATAAATTGATTAATTAAATTTAATTATTGCAATTTGAGCATAGAAAAAGTTTTGGAGGCTTAATTTATGAATAACAGCGTATTCTTTTGTGATACAAATTGTGAACTTTGGCACACAAAGGCAAAAGAACTAGGATTGAATGTAATTAAAATGGATTACATTGTTGATGATGTAGAATATTTTTACGACTTAGGGGAAAACACAGACTTTAAAGCATTCTTTGATAAAATGCGTTCAGGTTCAGTGCCAAAAACAAGTGGCTTAAACGAGCAAGATTATATCAACTATTTTGAACCACACTTAAAGGCAGGCAAGGACATTGTATATGTGCATTTTTCTTCTAAATTAAGTGGCACATTTAACAATATGAAACTTGCCATAGAAGAACTTAAAAAGACATATCCAGATAGAAGAATTGACACAGTGGACACGCTTTCAATCTCTATGGGTGCGGGCATTCTAGTCTATTTCGCAGGCAAAATGTGGAAAGACGGGGCAAGCAACGAAGAAATTGTAAGGTGGGTTGAAGAGAATAGAAGCAAGTTTGCAACTTTCTTTATTGTGGAAGATTTGAAATATCTTCATAGGGGCGGAAGAATTTCAACCGCTAAAAAAGTTTTGGGCAATTTGCTAGGCATAAAACCACACATTTGCGTTTGTGAAGATGGTTCTCTTGAAAATGTGGGCAAGTCAAATGGCTTTGCAAAAGGAATGCTTGATTTGGTTGAAGTTATGAAAAGATTGGGTGATAATGTTAAAGATTATCCTATTGTAATTTTATCCGCTGATAACGATAAATTTGCCGATTTATTAGAAGAACATATCAAAAGCAACTTTGGTGCAGATGCAGAAGTTTGGCGTCAACCTGTGGGTCCAGTCATTGGCACGCATGCAGGTCCAGGAACGATTGGCTTAGTCTTTCACAGCAAAAGCCGTTGCTAAAAATTAATGTAAGATTAAATATAAATTGAATGTAATTAATTTAAAGGATAGGTAGATTCATATTTACTTATCTTTTTTGCGTTTAGTTAAATAGTTAAGATAAAAGCGTTAAATAGATTAAAATTAATTTGTTTTGCAATTTGTTTGGTGGGAATGGGGAAGTTTTTGGAAATTAATCCAAAAAGTGTTGACAAAAGCAAAGTTTTTGGATTTAAATCCCAAAAGTTAGAAAATGTATATAGTTTTTAGTTTTTAGCCATAAAAAGTTTGTAAAAAAGCAAAGTTTTTCTATTTTTAACATAAAAACTATTGTAAACTATAAAGTTTTTTGGTATAATTATTATAAAAGGGGGCGGAATATGATAGAAAGACCAAATTATATAGATAAAATAAAGCCGTTTATAGATGTTAAAGTGGTTAAAATTTTGGCAGGGATAAGAAGATGTGGAAAGTCAACGATTTTAGAAATGCTAGCGAACGAGTTAAAATTGCGTGGTGTTGATAATTCTCACATAATTATGAAAAGTTATGCAAGTGTAGATTTTGGGGAAGATTATGATGCAACTAAAATGTATGAAGATATAAAGGGCAAAATTGTTGATAGTGAAAAATATTATTTATTGCTTGATGAGTTGCAAGAGATAAATGGTTGGGAAAAGGTTGTAAATACATTAATGGAGAGTTATAACACAGACATTTATGTTACAGGCTCTAATTCTAAATTAATGAGCAGTGAGATATCAACTTATCTTACGGGGCGTTATGTTAAAATTGATGTTTACACGCTTTCTTTTAAGGAATATTTATCTTTTAAAAATAATTCAAATAAATCAATAAAAGAGCATTTGCAAGATTACATTCGCTTTGGCGGTTTTCCTTTGGTTGCACTTTCTAATTTAAATGAAAAAAATTCATATGATATTGTTGCCGATATCTTTAACTCAGTTGTTATGAAAGACATAGCAAATAGGCACAAACTTGGCAATATTCATTTGTTTAATAGGGTTGTAAAATTTGTTGTTGATAATGTAGGCAAAACATTTTCCGCAAATTCAATAGTTAAGTTTTTAAAATCCGAAAATTGCAGTGTGTCCATTGAAACAATTTACAACTATTTAGACTGGTTAGAAAAGGCGTTTATAATTTATCCGTGCCAAAGATTTAATTTGCAGGGTAAAGAAATTTTAAAAACGCAAGAAAAATATTTCATTGCCGACCAATCAATAAAATTTGCACTTTTTGGCTTTAACTCAACCGCCGTTGCTTCTATGCTAGAAAACATTGTCTATTTTGAACTTAAAAGGCGTGGCTATGATGTTTATATAGGCAAGAATGGCGAAAAGGAGATTGATTTTGTTGCAGTTTTAAGAGATGAAAGGCTATATGTTCAAGTTTGTAGGCAGTTGCCAACCGAATCAGATAGAGAAGTTGCAAATTTAATGGAAATAAAAGACCATTATCCTAAAATGGTTGTAACACTAGATGATTATGCGGGCGGAAACATAAACGGCATAAAAATTATGCATCTTGCCGATTTTTTACTTTCAACAACTTTTTAACTTATTTGTTTTCTTCATCTATAACTTTTAAATCATTACAATCTATTGCAATGCAGTCGCAAAAATATTCACTACTTTCATCTAATGTGTAAAAATCAACAAGCACATTGCCATTAAGAGAATATTCACTTACAACGCAACCTTTATCACCTTTATGTAAACCCATTTTTGTGTATTTTTCATTTTCAACAATTAATTCTACAAAATCACAAGGCTTTATGCGTTTTTTGTGAAAAATGTTTTTAAAAAAATCTTTAAAATTTATTTTTTTCATTTTATTTTGTCCCCTAAAAATTTTTTCTTTAAAATTCTTTATTTAAATTATAACATTTAAATGTTTTTATTGCAATGGAAAACAAAAAAAGATTGAAGATTTTAATTTTAAATATTTATTTCTTCAATCTTGTTTTTATATTTATTTTGCATTTATCAATATTTTATAAATTTGATTTATTGCATATTTGTGTTTGGTTCTTCACAAACAATGCATTCAGTGGTTAAAAGGGTAGAGACAACTGAAACGGCATTTTCTAGGGCTGAGCGGGTAACTTTCTTTGGGTCTAAAATGCCACAATCTCTAAGCGAGCAGAAAACTCCGTTTAGGGCATCAAATCCATAATTTAAATCCGCTTGATTTTGGCTTACT
Organism: Christensenella sp. UBA6406; assembly: GCA_002438625.1. Classification (GTDB taxonomy): domain Bacteria; phylum Bacillota; class Clostridia; order Christensenellales; family UBA1242; genus UBA4647. The sequence continues at coordinate 36,324 of DJPS01000055.1, read as the reverse complement.
TTTTCTAGCACAACTTCACCGCTAAAACCGCTATTTTCTGCAATTTGTTTAAGTGGGGCAGATAGGGCATTTAGGACAATGCTTGCCCCTGTCTTTTCATCTCCATTTAGTGTATCAATTAATTTGACTACACTAGGGATTGTTTTTATATAGGCACAACCGCCACCTATGACAGTGCCTTCTTCAATGGCGGATTTTGTTGCGGAAAGAGCATCTTCTAGTCGCAATTTTTTCTCGTTCATTTCTATTTCAGTTGTTGCACCAACCTTAATCACTGCAACGCCACCAGCGAGTTTGGTTAGGCGGGTTTGATATAGTTTTTTCTCATAATCGTTTGTGCAATCTTTTTGAAGGGCTTTTATAAGGGCAATTCTATCTTTAATTAAAACATCTTCGCCTTTTCCTTCAACTATTGTGGTTGTGTCTTTTGTAACAATTAATTGTTTGCAACTGCCTAAGTCGCTTATGTCTGTATCTTCAAGTGTTTTGTTAAGTTCATTAGATATATAATTTGCTCCGCATAAAATGCATAGGTCGCTCATAATCTCGTGGCGTTGTTCTCCAAAAGCGGGTGATTTAATTGTTACAATGTTTAGGCTTCCACGCAATTTGTTTACAACTAGGGTTGCAATCACTTCTTCGCTATAATCTGGGGCAATTATGGCAAGTTTGCCGTTGTTCTGTGCCACTTTTTCTAAAATAGGCAAAATTTGATTAAGAGTTTCAATTTTTTGGTCTGTAATTAAAATGTTAGGGTTTTCCATTTCGCAAGTTTGTTTTTGTGGGACATTTGCCATATAAGGGGATGAAAATCCTTTATCAAATTGAATGCCTGTAACAACTTCTAACTCGGTTGTGCTTTTGTTGCCTTCTTCTAGGGTTATAACGCCATCGTTGCCAACTTTTTCAAATGCATTTGCAATTAATTTTCCTATTTCTTTATCTTGGCAACTTATTGTTGCAACTTGTTCTATATCTTTGTTGCTCTTTATCTTTTGGCTCATTGTTTCTAGGGCTTCTAGAACGGTTTTGGTTGCCTTTCTTATGCCTTTTCCTAATATGATAGGGTTTGCACCTGCCACAATGTTCTTTATGCCGTTTTTATATAGTGATTGTGCTAGAACGCAAGCGGTTGTTGTGCCATCGCCTGCCGTTTCGTTTGTTTTTGTGCTTGCCTCACATATGATTTTTGCTCCCATATTTGCGTGGGGGCTTTTTAGGGTGATTTCTTTGGCTATGCTAACGCCATCATTTGTGATTATGGGGTTGCCATTTCGCTCTAAAATTACATTCTTTCCTTTTGGACCTAAGGTTATTTTAACTGTGTTGCATAGGGTGTCTATGCCTTTTTCTAATTCTTCTCTTGCTTTGCTTCCGCTTAAAATTTGTTTTGACATATGTTTCTTATTTCTCCTTTATGTTGTGTTATTTTCTTTGTTTTATTTTTTCTATTTAAATTTAAATTTTATTTTTCATTTTAAATAATGCAATTTATTTATGCATTTTAATTAAATTGATTTACATTTTATTTTTATATTTGTTTTGCTTTTATTTAATTTTAAATTACTTAATCAATCTTTAATTTTTTTATTTTATTTTATTGATTTTTTATCTATTTTAATTTTATTTTGCATTTTTGTCTTTTTATTTTGCCTTTGTTGTGGCGTTTGTTTCTTTATCTAATTTGCATAACACATCAACTTGGCGAAGAATTAAATATTCTTCATTTTCATAAAAGAACTCGGCTGATGAAAATTTGTGGAATAGAACGATGTCGCCCACTGCAATTTGCATTTCTATTTCGTTTCCATCTAATTTTCCGCCTTGACCTATTGCCACAACTTTGGCTTCAACGGGTTGCTCTTTTACAGAAGTTGGCAAGATTATGCCACTTTTTGTTTTGTTTTCCTTTGGCTTTATTTCTTTTACAATAATTTTATCAAATAATGGAATAAGTTTCATATTTTTATTTTTTCTCCTTATATAATTTTTTAATTTTTATTATTTTGCCTTTTTGTTAGGTATAGATTAATCATAGCAAATTGGTGGCAAGTTTGTCATTTGTTAAATAAGTCGGCTTTTAGCATATTTAAATGCTTTACACAATTTTTTAGTAATTAATGGAAAATGGGGTGCATAAAATAAATTGATACATATTTAATTTGCATTTATTAATTGCATTTTATTTTGGGGGACTTCTAAAATGAATAATGATGACAACAACAAATGGCGAAGGGAGCAAATTTTTGAAGGTGATGCGGATGTTTATGGTGTTGCATATAAATTTAAGAAATCAAAAATCAATTTTAGAAAAAAGCGAAAGATTATTTTTCCGCTTTTATTTGTTTTCTTTTTTATTGCGATATGTGCAATGACAAGTGGAGTTGTTGCGAATATTGTTATGGTGAATGGCGGGACAAATGCGAACACGCTTAAAATGGATAAGGTAAGTTATTATGCGGTAAGTGCGGGTTCGTATTCTGGCATAGAACTTGCAAGCGAGATAGCGGGCAAATTGAAGATGCTTGGCGGTGCGGGCTATGTTTACAATCATAATGGCGAATATTGCGTGCTTTTATATGCATATGAGAATAGGGAAGATGCGTTGAGTGTGTGCGAAAAGATAAAGGGGCAGGGGTTTGAGAATGCTAGCATTGTAACATTTGAGTGTGATGCAAAAAACTATGCATATAAACTTAGTGAAGATGATAGCAAAACATTTTCAAACTGCCTAGTTGCGTTTAGTGCGGTGTATCAATCACTTTATGCAATTAGCAATAAATACGATAATAAACTTGCCACAATTTCTGCGTGTAGATTAGAACTTGTTAATTTGCAGAAAGAATTTGAAAGGAATTATCAAAAATTTATTGCAACTTTTTCATCTATGAGTGATGATGCGGAGATTGTGAAACTTATAAAGAAGTTAGACATAATCAGCAGTGAACTTGACATTTTGGTTGACCCGCTTATGCTAGATAGCAACTTTGCAAGTTTGATAAAGCATTCTTGCATTAATTTGGTTATTGCTCGTTACGAGTTGTAACATGGCGATTAAAGTTGATAAAGCAAATAAATTAGATTTGCAATTTATTGTTATAGCAAAAAATGTAGCATAAATAAATTAAAATTTTATGCTATTTTTTCTTTTGTGTTTTATAAATTTTCATCCATTTTTCCATTGTTAGTTTGTGCTTAAATTAATTTAAATTGTGCTTTAATTGTTTAAGCCTATTTTATTATACTATAAAATAATTCAAATTGAGAAAAAGTGTGCCATTTTTTTGTTTGTTTGACATAGAAAGATGAGAAAATTTAATAAAAATAAATGCAAAAAATTTATGATAAATTTTGCTTTGCTACTTGAAAAATATATCAAAATATGGTATAATAAATAGGAGAAAGATTTTAAAGAGAAATTAAGGGCAATTTAGGGAGTTTTGGTTTAATGGCAACATATGTTATGAGCGATTTGCACGGCGACTTCAATGCAATGCTAAATGTGTTAAAACAAGCGACTTTTGGGGAGCATGATAGGCTTTATATTTTGGGAGATATAGCAGATAGGGGCAAGGATTTTTATAAAATATTTTCCTTTGTTAAAACGCATAATAATGTTACAATGCTTGCTGGCAACCACGAAGAAAATTTGGAAAATTTTATAGAAGAATTTAGCAATATGCCGATAACAACATATGATTTTTGTTTATCTTGTGCAAAACTTAGTGATGTAAAAAATTTTTATATGATAGCAGAAAGCATTAAAAGCGTTGCAAGAGAATGTGGCGAAGAACGCACATACGAGACTTTAAAAAATGAAATTTTGCCATTTATCAAGCATTTGCCATCATATAAAATGGTGGAAGTTAATGGGCGAAAGTTCTTCTTATGCCACGCAGGTGTAGATTACGATTTGCCAATAGAACAGCAAACAAGGGAAACACTTACAAGAATAAGAAAGCCATTTATTTTGGAAGATAGAGAGTTTTATGGCTACACAGTCATTCACGGGCACACAACAGTTCAGTTGCTAACTGGCGACAAGGTGGCGGGCGAAGTGCTTTTTGGAAAGCATAAGATATCCATTGATGGTGGAGCATCTACAAAAGAAAATGGCAGGCTTAATTTGCTAAGGCTAGATGATATGCAAGTATTTTTCTGCCCAGCACCCAAAACATATGTGCGAGATGAAAATGTAGAAATGCGAATATAAGCATAAAGGAGAAATAAATAAATTAATTTATTTCAATATTGATTTGATTTAATTTAATTTTATTCAATTTGATTTAAATTTTTATAAAGAAAGGATTTTTTATTGAAGAATGGAAGAAAAAGATTTAGAACTTTTAAAAGATTCGGTTAATGAAAGGTTGAAAGAAGCAAAGGAAAGTTTTGATTATATAATGAGTTGTTTCAATATGGATGCAAAAAAAGCGGAACTTAGCGAATTGAAGCAAAAGCAAGAAAGTGCGGACTTTTGGCTAGACCAAGAGAATGCTAAACACGTATCAAAGCGGATAAGTCAGTTAGAAGGCAAGATTAAGGAAATGGGTGAAGTTGATTCTAAAATGAAAGATATTGCACTTATGCTAGAATTATCTAATGAAGATGCCTCATTAATTGTTGAAGCAGATGCCGAGATAAAGGCAGTTGGCGAACAAATTGATAAAATGAAATTGCAATCTCTTTTAAATGGCAAATACGATAACAATCCCGCCATTGTTACAATCCACGCAGGTGCAGGCGGAACGGAAGCGCAAGATTGGGCGAGTATGCTTTTAAGGATGTATCAAATGTATGCCGAAAAAAATGGCTTTGAAATGAAAGTGCTTGATATGCTAGACGGCGATGTTGCGGGCATTAAAAGTGTTACATTCAGTTTGGATGGCGATTATGCGTACGGCTATATGAAAGCGGAAAAGGGAGTGCATAGGCTTGTTAGAATTTCGCCGTTTGATAGCGGTGCAAGAAGGCACACAAGTTTTGCCAGCGTAGAAGTTATGCCCGAGATTGATGATGAAATTGCTGAGATAGAAGTGCGACCAGACGAGATAAGGGTAGACACATACAGGGCAAGTGGTGCGGGCGGACAGCACATTAACAAAACGGACAGTGCAGTTAGAATCACTCATTTTGCAACAGGCATTGTTGTAACTTGTCAAAACGAGCGAAGTCAAATACAAAATAGAGAAATGGCAATGAAAATTTTAAAAAGTAAATTGCTAACATTAAAGGAAGAGGAAGAACAAGCGAAGTTAAACGAGATAAAAGGCGAGATAAAGAAAATAGAGTGGGGCAGTCAAATAAGAAGTTATGTATTTTGCCCTTACACGCTTGTAAAAGACCATCGCACAAATTTTGAAACGGCAAACATAAATGCGGTTATGGACGGCGACATTCAGCCGTTTATAGAAGATTATTTAAAGAAAACCAGCAGTAAACAATAAAATTTTTGTTGCTTTATCTAAATAAGTTTAGACATATAATTGCGGGAAAATTAAAAGTGAAATAAAATTATTAATCAAATAAAAAGATAAAGCAATTAAGGAGATAAGGAAAAAGTGAGCAATTACTTTGATAGAATGAAAGTCAAATTGGAAAATTTAAGAAATAAAGATAAAGTTACAGTGCTTGGCATAGAAAGTTCGTGCGATGAAACATCTATTTCTGTTGTTGTGAACGGGCGAGAAGTTTTATCAAATGTAATTGCAAGCCAAATTGACATTCATACAAGGTTTGGTGGTGTTGTGCCAGAAGTTGCAAGTAGAAATCACATTCAAGCGATTGATAATGTTTATAAGCAAGCGTTGAAAGAAGCAGGCATAAAGGCAAGCGAGATTGATGCGGTGGCGGTAACATATGGTGCGGGTTTGATTGGTGCGTTGTTTGTTGGTGTCAGTTTTGCAAAAGCACTTGCATATTCACTTGATGTGCCACTAATTGCGGTTAATCACATAAGGGGGCATATCAGTGCAAATTATATTGCAAATAAAAATTTAAATCCGCCTTTTATATGTATGGTTATGAGTGGTGCACACACATCAATTTTTAGGGCAGATGATTATAATAAATTGATGCTACTTGGGCAAACATTGGACGATGCCGTTGGTGAAGCGTTTGATAAAGTTGCAAGAGTGATTGGGCTTGGTTATCCAGGCGGACCAAAGATTGAAAAACTTGCAAAAGAAGGGCAAAACAACATAATTTTCAAAAGGCAAAACGGCACAAAGGACAGTTTAAATTTTAGTTTTAGCGGAATAAAAACTGCCGTTATAAATTATGTAAATCATTTGGAGCAAAAAGGTGAAGAAATAAGAAAAGCGGACATATGTGCAAGTTTTCAGCATTTAGTTGCAAAGGAACTTGCGAGCAAAGTGATAAGGGCAACCAAAGAAAGCGGGCTAAACACTATTGTGCTTGCGGGTGGCGTATCTGCAAATAGATTTTTATATGAATTTATTAAAGCGGAAGCGGAGAAGGATGGCATAACTGTTTATGCTCCTAATGTAATTTTATGCACGGATAACGGGGCAATGATTGCATCTTACGGCTATTTTAGTTTAAAGGCAGGCGAAGGGCTTGCGGACATTAATCTAACAGCAAGGGCAAACATTAATTACAGCAATTAAGAAACTATCAAACTAAAAAAGTAAAAGTGGGTTTAAAATATGGCAAAGGTAAAAAGCGTAAGCGAGTTAAATGATTACGAATTAAAAAAACAATGTGTTGGTGGAGTGTTTGGTGCATATGTCAATAATTGCACGGTAACATTGTCGCCCGTGAGTGCGGTGGAAATAAGCGATGAAATGATAAATGATTTTGAATGCATTTTAAATAGGGAGAGTTTTGGTCGTTTGAGCGAAGATGAGCAGTTTAAGATTTTTGATAATTTTTCGCAAGAAATGGCTGACTATGTTGGGGTGGAAAAGGCAGATTTAAAATTGTGCCATATGAATAATTTGCAATCTTATTTATCTGGGTTTGAGTTTGTACAAATTGGCAAGTTTATGGGTAAAGAAGAAAGAATGAAGTTTTTAATTGCTAATTTAGATAACGGGGAATATGCTTTTTCTCAGTTAAATAATAACTTAACATTTTATTATTATTCTAATCAATATTATTCGCAAGTTAAGCGTAGATATAAACTTAATGATAAAGAGTTGCAAGAAGTTATGACAGATGATGCAATAGTTTCATCAATGAGACACGAATATCAACATTTCTTTCAGTTTGCAAAAATTAAAAATTGCTTAACTGGGCAAGGGGATGTGGAAGAACGCTATAAAATTATGGCATTATATAGCATAATGAAGTTATCCTTAATGGACTATAAAAATGTAAATGGTGTAAAAAATATAGATGATAGCAATCTTAGTTATTTTACTGACCCATTTGAAGTTGATGCAAGGCTTAGCGAACTTAGTTTTATTAAAAAACTTATTTGTGATGAAAGGGTTTCAAAGGAAACAAAAGATAGGTTAAAAAAATTTGCAACTTATTATATTAATTATAACTTTAAATTTGAAGATAAGGTTAAGTTTAGCAAATTAGTTGAGCAAAATATAAAAAATACAAAAGCAAATTTTAAAAAGTTGTTTGGCGAAGTGCCTATTGCACAAGAAATTTTAAATGCATTTGAAATGTGTAATCTAGATAGATTTTATGTGTCAATAGATAGGCAAAAAGATATGTGCATAAAAGCATTTGAACAATATGGAAACAAGGAGATTTGCAAGGAACTTTAAAAAGCGGAAACAAGTGTAAAACAACCGCTTAAAATGCATAAAAATATAAAACAATAATTTATTCATTTTGTTAAATTTATGCAGTTTAAAAAGTGTGATTTAATTTATTCAAATTATAAAGATGCAAATATTTAGGTAGGATAAAAAATGGAAAATTTAGCAAGATTAAAAACAGAAAATAATTATTATAAAAATTATAATTCTTCAACTTATAAAAGCAGAAAGCAAAGGCAAAATGATTTGGCGGATGATATGGAAAGTGCGGAAGATTGCGAAGAAGAAAGCAATGAAGATTGTTGTTTAGAGTTTGATGTTAGGGAAGAATCTTTAAAGTCTGATTTGTTGTCGCTAGCATTTGATGGTTTAATCTTATGTAATCAATGTGAAATTGTGGGAAAATCGCAAGAGAAATTAAGTGGTGAAGCGGTTGAAAGAATTGCATTCTTATTAAACAGGGCAAAGTTTGCTAAATTAAGTGAAGAAGATGCACAGTTTTTGCTAAGCGATTTTGTCTATGATATTTGCGATTATATAGGAATAAAATTGCCGACCGTAGAGTGCAAAGGTTGTGAAAATGAAGAAGAAATAGAAAATGAAGCGATTGCTGATTTTAATTTAAGTTATGCAAAGCAAGATGCAAAAGACATAAAGGAAAGGTGTTCAAGAAGTGAGTTAAAGGAATTCACAATGGAGATAACTGAACCGCTTTATGGTGAAACAGGTTATGAAAATGCTTTATTTTTAACATATTTCAGCAAAGAATTTTTTAATAATGTTAATGCCATTTTGGGTGTAAAGAAAAATGTATTACAAAAATATTTGCAACCAGAATATTTAACAACTGTAAGGCACGAGTGTCAGCATCTTTATCAATTTGCAAAAATTAGAGATTATTATAATGGAAAAAATGTTGAAACTAAATTTAAAGTTATGGCAATAACTGAAGTTATGAGAAATGCACTTTTAGACTACACGGATGAAAGTTGTGTTTGTGGGTTTGAATATGAATCTGCATCATATCACAGCAACAGTTTAGAGATTGATGCAAGACATAGCGAGTTTGTGTTTTTAAAATCTTTAATTGAAGATGAAAGGGTAAGTGAACATAACAAAAAGGCATTAAAAGCACATATGTTATATTTGTTGAATGACTTTTTAATTCAAAGAGAGCATTATAAAAAACTTTATGGGTTTGCAAAACTTAGAATGACAAGTTTAAAATTTGAGTTTGAAAAAGCGTTTGGACATTTGCCTCTTGCTAGGTTCTTAGTCAATGAATTAAATTCAATCAATTTAGATGATTATGCTAGTGAAGTGCAAAGTTATGAAAATATGTATAAGTTAGAATATGAAAAATTGTTAAAAGAGCGAAAGGCGAGCAAGGATAAAGCGGAAAAGCAAAAGAATATAAATAAAATAGACAAATTAAATGCAGTTTATGAATTTTAATTTGTTGAAATAAATTTAGTGTTGTGTGGAATAGATTTTTATCAGCAAAACAAGCAAATTATAAATAAAAATATTTGATTTGCAAATTTAAACAAATTAAAAAGTAAAATAAATAGAAAAAAACAAAGAAAGAAATAAAGTGGGGGCAAAAAATTATGATACTTTCAAAAGGTTGTTATGATTTTACATGCGATTTTAATTCGTTTGGTGGGCAAGAAAAAATTAATTTGCGAACATTAAAGAAAGTTAAAGAGTTATCAGAGCGTAATGATTGTAAAAAGGTATATTATGATAATTTTGATTGTGATGTGTACCTTTCTTCTATTGAAGCACTTGTCAGTTCAGTGTTTTGTATGGCGGACTATGATGATATAGGGAGAAATCTTAGAAAAGTTTTATTTAATTATAGTCAAAAGTTGAATATAAAAGAACCTGAAATTTATTGGTTTGACCTAGATTATTCAGCTTGTTGTGCGTCAGCATCACCAAGGAATGAAGTTTGTGTTAAGCCGTTGGTTTGTTGTGATTTCAAAAAAAATGATAAGAAAATAGAAAAATTTGTGCAAAGAGTTTTGGTGGGCGGTGCGGAAACGGATGCGAGCCGAAAGTTGGAGATCACTTATCCCTATGCAATGGAAAAATTAAATAGCGAGCCAGCCTTTTTAGTTGAAAATATTTTGCACGAACTTACGCATATAAATCAGTTTGCATATGCGAAAGATTTAATTGAAGGAAAAGAAGTTGCTCCTTTTTATGAGTTGATGCATATATATTCGCTAATGAAAGGTTGTTGTTTAGCGATTGATGAAAATTACATTAAGGGTGAGAGATTTGGCTTTCATTATCTTTTTAGGGCGAACGAGTTAGACGCAAGGAGAAGCACGCTTGATGAACTTATGAGACTTAGCAGGTGTAAAGATTTAAGTGAAGAAACAAGAAATTCGCTTTTGGCAGTGTTTAGGGCTGATGTGTTTGATGAGATTATGGCACTTGAAAATACGCTTGAAAGCGATTTAAAGGTTTTGCAAGTTGCAGATTATACAAGGGATGAATTTGAGAAGAGATATGGGATATACAAATTTGCTAAAGAACTTATAAAAAGATATGATGAATTATCCTGCGATAGGGAACTTTTAAGAGTATTTGAGAGATATGATGGTCAATTTAAACAGCGAATAAAATATGCACTTAACGCCAAAAAGGAAACGCCTTTCAATGAGTTATGTGCCTTTGGTGTTGAACTTGCATTGAATAAGTGTTTGGAAAATGGTTGCGAAAGGGAAAGAAATCAGTAATTTAATTTTTCTATAAAGAATAAATCAAATTAAGTCAAATTTGTTTTTATTTATTTACAAAGGAAGGGATGGAAAATGGTTGAAGTTGAAAGCAGAAAGGGGGAGAGTTTTGTAGTTAAAAAGATGGAAAAACAAAAAAGCAATTTTAAAAATTGGGGAAGTGCGGAAGAATCTCTGAAATCCACTGTGAACTATTTTTGTGGTTCAGTTAAATGTGAAAACTCTAGTGAAGATAATTTTAATGAATATACTTATAACGTGGCGGTTGAAAATTTATTGGTGCATGGCGTTTGTGGCGGATTGTATAATCAAATTGATGATAAGGTTGTGGCTGTTACAAAGGAGCACTGCAAAAAAATTGGTGTAAAAATGCCACAAATTTCTATTTCTCATTTTGCTTTTGAAAATATGGAGGAATGTGTTTATGGAATGGCAACTCCGTCTAATAAGGTGCAAATTAGGGTTGGTGATGACGAAAAGGTTCGCCAAAATGAGAAGTTGAAAGAAGATTGTTTAAATGTAACTTTTGCAAAAGCCCATAGCAAGAAAAAATTTAAAATAGCAAGAGATTTTTTAAAGCAAAATGCGATAAATGAAGTCCCATATGTGTATAGCAATATTTTGCACGAGTTAGAGCATTTAAAACAATATGCTCTTATAAAAGACTATTTAAATGGTGTAAACGTTTTTCCTTGTTGTGGAATAATGGCATTATATTTAACAATGAGAGTTGCGAACTGTAAAGCAAACAATAATGCATTTAAAACTCTTTATGCAAATGTGGGTTATGTTTTTAATGTGCTTGAAGTTGAAGCAAGGATAAACACGATTGATAAGTTGGGTAAAATGTGCTTTAATGACGAACTTGGTGAAGATTGTAGGCAAAAGATTTTAGATGCTTTAAAGTTGACAACATATGAAGAATTGATTGCCATTAAAGATTATGGCTCAAATTACAATACATTGGTAAAGCAACAACTCAACAGAACAAAAGAGATGTTTATGTGCTTTTATGGTGAAACAGATTTAGGTCAACAAGTTTTAGAAGATTATGCAAAAATAATCAAAAAGCCAAATGCTTTAGAAAAAGTGGAAGATTTAGATAAAAATTTAATGAAATATGCTAAATTTGTGGCAAGGCAAGAAAGCACCACAAAATTTGGACAAATTGCACAAACTGCTCTAAATGGCAAGATAGACGAAATTGAGAGAATAGGAATTTAAAGGTAAAAATAAAAGGCAAATAAAATTAAAATCAATAAATTTATGAATGATAAAAAGAAAAAACAAGGAAAGAAAGATAAAAAATTTATCTAATCCTTGTTTGTTTTTTTGTGTCGTTTTGCTTTATAGTTATTTATAATTTGCATTATTTTATTTTGAATTGCATCTTGATGTTTGCTTAAATAGACCGCTAAAAGTGTTGAAAAAGTGATAAGAGTAATCCATAAAACAAGCCACCAACCATGCATGGGAAGAATTGCCCCAATAAAGCAAATGCAAGATAAATCAATTATGCGTGTAACAAGTGAAACGGCAAGAAAATAGCCGAATTTTAACCTTGCAATGCCTGCGAGCATACAGATAAGTTCATCAGGGAAGATGGGAATCAGTAAAAGAAGTGGAAGGGCAAATTTTCCGTTTTTCATAAGTGCATTTTGCCACTTTTCAGCATTTTTAGAACCTGCAAAGAATTTAAGCACGCTAGAACCGAATATTTTGCCAATATAATAGGCAATGCAAGAACCAATCATAAGGGCAACAACGCTAAGCAAAAAACATTTAAACGCACCAAAAGCCATAATGGCAGGGATGATTATAACAAGCGAGTTTATAGGCACAAAAACAACTTGCAAACCTAGCAAAGCAACATAGAAAATTGCCCCATAAATATTGTCGTTTAAAAGGCTTTTTATTGTCCCTAAATCATCTAATCCTATTTTATTTAGCAAAAAACATGAAACAGCCCCAAGTGCTAAAACTATAAAAATTAAAATCCCTAGTTTAACTTTCTTTCCCAAAATAAATCTTTCCTTTTGCCTTTTTATCTTTTCTTTTATCTATATGACTTGCCTTAATTTATTATGCAAATGTAAAAGCGTTTAAATAAATAAATTTGCATTAAATTTCCATTTGCATTTAAATTTGTTTTCAATTTGATTGTAATTAATTTTTATTAATCAACTTTTTTATTTTTATTTAATTTCTCAACTTAATTTAGGCTTAATTTTTATTAAAAAAGCCCAAAAATGTGCTTAAAAACAAACTAAAATATAAAGTGTTTTATTAAGTGGGTGGCGTTTCGTGCAAATTTGGGCATATTTTTGCCCGTTTTTGCGTATGTATATAAAATATTTTTAAAAAATCTTGCTAAAACCCTTTATTTTTTGCTTTAAATGTGATATAATCAATATATAAATAATTATTTTGCTATGTTTTTATGTGATTAAAAAGGCAATTTAATTAAATTTTTGTGGAGTGATGTTTTATGGATGAAATTTCAAATTTAGATAAAAAGTCAGCACATTATAATGAAGGCGATATCAAAGTCCTTGAAGGGCTTGAACCCGTAAGAAAAAGGCCAGGAATGTACATTGGCTCAACAGATGAAAGGGGGTTGCATCATTGCGTAATTGAAGTTGTTGACAACAGTGTTGATGAATGTTTGGCAGGATATGCATCTAAAATTGAAGTGTGCATAAATGCAGATGGAAGTTTATCTGTAACAGATGATGGTCGTGGAATTCCAACAGGTATGCACCCAACCGAGCATAAAAGTGCGGTTGAAGTTGTTTTAACAAAGTTGCACGCTGGCGGAAAATTTGGCGGTGGTGGATATAAAATCTCTGGCGGATTGCACGGCGTTGGTTTAAGTTGTGTAAATGCTCTAAGCAAATATTTGCTTGTTGAAGTGTGGCAAAACGGCAATAAATATATGCAAGAATATGAAAGGGGCATTCCTAAATACGATTTAAAAGTTGTTGACAAGGCGGACCATACGGGAACAAGGGTAACTTTTGTGCCTGATGATGAAATATTTGAAACAACAGAATTTGATTATGAATCATTAAAGAATAGATTTAGAGAAATTGCCTTTTTGAACAAGGGGCTTGTTATATCAATAGAAGATAAGCGGGTAGGAAAAGAGCGAAAGGAAACCTTTGAGTTTAAGGGCGGAATTGTTGAGTTTGTTAAGTATTTAAACAAAGGGAAAGAAGCATTATTTGAAGAACCTATTTATATTTGCAAAATCAACCCAACAAACGAAGTTGAAATAGCATTCCAATATAATGATGGATACAGTGAAGTTATTCAATCATATGCGAACAACATTAACACAGAAGAAGGTGGCACGCACTTAGTTGGATTTAAAAATGCTTTAACAAAAATCATTAATGAATATGGCGTTACAAATAAAGTTTTAAAAGAAAGCGAAAAGTTGACAGGCGATGATGTGCGAGAAGGTATCACAGCGGTGATTTCCGTAAAACTTACCGAACCGCAATTTGAGGGTCAAACAAAAACCAAACTTGGCAACAGTGAAATGCGTGGCATTGTAGAAAAAGCAATGCAAGAAGCATTTGGTGCGTTTATGGAAGAAAATCCAAGCAAGGCAAAAGAACTTGTGCTTAAATGCGTAACAGCACAAAGGGCAAGGGACGCAGCAAGAAATGCAAGAGAACTAACAAGGCGTAAAGGCGTTTTAGAAAGCACAACGCTACCAGGAAAACTTGCCGATTGTAGCGAAAAAGATGCAAGTTTGTGCGAGATTTATCTTGTAGAAGGTGATTCCGCTGGTGGAACGGCTAAACAAGGTAGGGATAGAAGATTTCAAGCAATTTTGCCACTTAGGGGTAAGATTTTAAATGTTGAAAAGGCAAGACTTAGCAGAATTTTAAGTAATGAAGAAATTAAAAATATGATTATTGCCTTTGGTTGCGGAACAAACAACGATTTTGATGAATCTAAACTCCGCTATCATAAAATCATATGTATGACAGATGCCGATGTTGATGGTAGGCACATAAGAATTTTGCTATTAACATTCTTCTTCCGCTTTATGAAACCTTTAATTGAAAAGGGCTATGTGTATATTGCACAACCACCTCTTTATAAGGTTGCAAAAGGAAAAGAAGATAAATATTTTTATGATGATGATAGTCTAAATGCATATTTGGACAGCATTGGCAGAAAAGGTTATACAGTGCAACGCTACAAGGGTTTGGGCGAAATGAGTGCGGAACAACTTTGGGACACGACAATGAGTCCAGAGCATAGAACAATGGTTCAAGTTCAAATGAGCGATGCCATTGAAGCGGAAGAAACTTTTGTTAAACTTATGGGCGATGCACCAGAACTTAGAAGGCAATTTATAGAAGATAATGCGAATACAGTTCAAGATTTAGATGTATAATGTAAATTTTCTTCAAAATGAAAAAATGAATAAATAAATATCAAAATTAAATAAAATGATAAAATTAACGAAAATTAAATATTAATAAAATTGGAGATACGGATATGGATAAAAAGATTAAGAATAAAGAATTAGATTTAGTTATGAGCAAATTAAAAAGCATACTTGATAACTCGCAAGACACATTGCAAGTTGTTTTAGCTCTTGAAAAGGATTTCAAAAAGGTTGGCTTAGGCGATAATGATGCAAGTTTTTATGTTCAAAATTTTGAACTTTACGATGAAGTTAGCAAAGTTTATAAAGAAAAAACAATGTTTTGCGTGCTTGCATTGTTCATTTGTGGAAAGAAAGAAGATGGAACAGATGATTATGCTGTTCAATATATGAGATTTGATGGTGAAGATGTTGTTGCATCAAGGCTATATAAACAAGCATAAATAAATTAGATTGATTGCTCTATATATTTTAAAAGGAAAAGGAAATGAAGAAAAGGGATTACACAGCCGAACTTGAAAATTTGGTTGATAACACAAATTATATAAACAGAGATGTAGTTAATGAGTTAAAAGAATCATTTATAAATTATGCAATGGCGGTTAATGTTTCTCGTGCTATTCCAGATGTAAGAGATGGTTTAAAACCCGTGCATAGAAGAATTTTATATTCAATGGGCGAATTAAACTTGTTTAGCGACAGACCACACACAAAATGTGCGAAAATTGTTGGTGAAGTTTTGGGTAAATATCATCCGCACGGGGACAGTTCAGTTTACGATGCACTTGTTAGGCTTGCACAAGATTTCTCTATAAATTATCCGCTTGTTGATGGACACGGAAACTTTGGTTCAGTGGATGGTGACCCACCTGCTGCATATAGGTATACGGAAGCAAGGCTTAGCAAAATTGCGGTTGAAATGCTTAGAGATATAGATAAGGAAACAGTTGATTTTTATCCTAACTTTGATGACACGCTTATGCAACCAAAAGTTTTGCCATCTAGATTTCCTAATTTGCTTGTTAATGGTTCAGATGGTATAGCGGTAGGAATGGCAACAAACATTCCACCACACAATTTAGGCGAAGTTATAGATGGTGTTGTGGCATTAATCAAAAACCCTGACATAACAATAGAAGAATTGGCAACAATCATCCCTGCACCAGATTATCCAACAGGTGCACTTGTTATGGGGCGTACGGCAATTTTAAGTGCGTACAAAACAGGTCGTGGCGGTGTTGTTTTAAGGGCAAGAAGTGAAATTGAAGAACACGAAAATGGTAAGAGTAGAATTATTGTTACTGAACTTCCTTATCAAGTTAATAAGGCTAAATTGATTGAACAAATTGCAAATTTAGTTAAAGATAAGCGAATTGAAGGTATTTCTGATGTTAAGGAAGAGAGTGATAGGCACGGAATGAGAATCGTAATTGATGTAAAGAAAGATTTTCAACCGCAAGTCATTTTAAATTTGCTTTATAAACACACACCACTTCAAGTTAAAAATGGAATCATCTTTTTGGCTCTTGTCAATGGTTCTCCTAAAATTTGCAACCTTAAAGAAATGCTTTATTATTATTTGGAGCATCAAAAGGATGTTGTTACAAGAAGAACAAAATACGATTTAAATAAAGCAGAAGAGCGTGAGCATATTGTTTATGGTTTATGCATTGCACTTGACAATATAGATGAAATTATTGCAATAATTAAAGCAAGCCAAGAGCGTAACGAAGCAATGATAAAACTGATCGAGCGTTTTGGTTTAAGCGAAAAACAAGCAAATGCAATTTTGGAAATGAGATTGCAAAGATTAACAGGCTTAGAAGCGGACAAATTAAAACAAGAATTGGAAGATTTAAAAGTCTTAATTGCTGATTTGAAAGACATTTTAAATAATCCGCAAAGATTGCTTTCAATTATAGAAACGGAAATAACAGAAATAAAAGAGCGTTATGGTGAACCTAGAAAGAGTGAAATCACAATCAATTATGATGATATTGATATAGCAGATTTAATTGAAAAAGAAGATGTTATAATTTCATTAACTAATCAAGGGTATGTAAAACGCATTGCAGTTAGTGAATACAGGACACAAAAGCGTGGCGGAGTGGGCATAACTGCACACAAGACTAAGGAAGAAGACTTTGTCAAGTCAATGTTTGTTTCAAGCACTCATGACGATTTGTTGATATTCACCAACTTAGGAAAAGTTTATTGCATCAAGGCATATGAAGTGCCAGAAGCAAATAGACTATCAAAAGGTAGAGCAATTATAAATCTACTTAATATTTCAGCCGATGAAAAAGTCAGTGCAATCATTAGGCGTAGAGAAGAAGATGAAGGCTCTCTAATGATGGCGACTAAACACGGATTGATTAAAAAGACAGATTTGCACGAATTTGACAACATTAGGAAAAATGGTAAGATTGCAATAACATTGCGTGAAGGTGATGAACTTGTGGGAGTTATTTTAACAAGTGGCAATGATAACATTTTAATTGGAGCAACAAGCGGAAAATGCATTAACTTTAATGAAAACGATGTAAGGCAAAGTGGCAGACTTTCTCAGGGCGTTAGGTCAATGAATTTAATCAATAATGAAGAAGTTGTTGATATAACTATAATGGAAGAAGGCAAGAAGATTTTAACAATAACTGATAAAGGTTATGGTAAGAGAAGTGAACCGACTGATTATAGGGAACAAACTCGTGGAGGTAAAGGTACAAAGGCGGGCAGATTTAATGATAAAACGGGAAATCTAGTCTGTATGAAAGCGGTTAGTGATGATGAAGATATAATTTTGATAACTGATAGCGGAGTTGTGATAAGAACCCCTGTAAACGACATTAGGGTAATCAGCCGTACAACAAGTGGCGTTAAAGTTATGAAAGTTGCAGAAGGTGCGAAGATTGTCAGCGTTGGCATTGTTGACCACGAAGAAGAAGTTGATGAAGAAAATATTGAGAATGTTGAAAGTGGAGAAACCGCTATAAATTTGCAAGGTGAAAATTTAACAAATACAACAGATAGAGAAGAGAATGGAGAGAGTACACCAAATATTGAAGAAATTGATTATGATGTAGATAACGATTTGGGCAATGATAAGGGTGATTTAGAGTAATTTAAGCAAAAGATTAAAAAGGAAAGAATAATGAAATGAAAAAAAAGATTTGTAAAATTAGAAAAATGCAAGTCTTTTTTCGTAAATTATTTAGTTGACAAATTTTAAAAATTTGTGTATAATCAACTAGTAAAAAATGTAAAGAATTAAAATTAAAAAAACAAAGAGAAAGTTGGAAGTGATAAATTATGAAAATAAAATATGATAAATTTGCCTTTGATTTGGATGGGACATTAATTGACAGTAATTTTAGAATTAAAGATGGTGTGGTTGATATGTTTTATGACATATTGACAAAAGTTGAAAATCCCAAAATTATGATTTGCACGGGCAATGGCCTAAGGGAAGTTGCAAGATTTTTAAATAAATTATATGCCGAATTGCAACAAAAGCAACAAGATTGTGAAGATGAGGAGTTTTTTGAATTTAAAAAACCTAGCATTGACATTGCGTGCTGTGGCGGAGCATTTGTAATTAAAAATAATGGTAAAGGCGAAGTTGTTTGGAATAAAAAAATAACAATGGAGCAATTTGAAAAGATTAGACAAGTTATGAATGATTTTGACAGAAATGCATTTATAATTTTGCAAGCAATGGATGGACTTTTTTATTGCGAGCCAAGGGGCGTGAAAAATAAAGTTAAAATTATGGCTTTAAAATCTATAAAATCATTTATTGGATTTAATGGAGTAGAAGTAAGCGGTTTAAGTAAAGAAGAATATAACCAAAAGTTGCAAAATAATGAAGTCTATTCATTAAATATTTTAACTGGACACATAGCAGATAAATGCAAGTTAAGGCAAAAATTGAAAGAAAATTGTGCGGGTGTAGATTGTTCAATAAATACATCAATTCAAATGAGAAATGGAGATAAATTAAATGCAATAAAAAATGCTTTCAACATTGAAAATGGAGAGGGTCTTGTTTATGTTGGTGATGGATTGAATGACATTTCACCAATGAAATTTGCCGAACTTTCACTTGCTGTTGGGGATAAGGTTAAGGTTTTAACCAGTGCGAAATTTGCCCTTGAAAGCATAGCAGATGCAAGTGATTTGATGTTTACAGAAGTGGATTATAGCGATGTTTCTCGCAAAGTTATTGAAAATGCAATGAAGAAAAATAAAGAAATGAAAAAGCAAATTAAACTTGATGATGATTTAGATATTTTGGGCGATAAAATAAAAATTTAAACTTTAATTTTGCTAAAAATAAAAGTTGCCTATTGACTTTAATTGTAATTTATGTTAAACTATATATATAGATGAAAAAGTTTGAAAATTAAAGGAGTTTTATAAAATGGAAAAAGCAGTTTTAAAACAAGATAGAGAAAGAATTATTGAAAGAGAGATTTTTTCAGCGAAGTTTAAAACATTAAGCAGTGTTGCTGGTTCAAATTTAGCAACAGCATTTGCACTATTAAAAATGTCTTTCTATGATGTTAAAAGTCAAGAAGCACTTTTGGAATGCAAAGGATTAAAGGCTAGACCTAGCGGAAAAAGAACAAAATATAATGAATATTTAGATTATGTTTCAGCAGATGAATTGCGTTATTTAAACAAAGGACTAGACGCAATTCTTGATAAAATTGGCAGAGCAAACAGTGAATTTAGCGGTTTTCCATTCATCTACAATGAAATCATTGAACAAGGTAAGAATTTAAGATATGATTTCTATGAAGAATTTGGTGTGTTGCCAGAAGCAGTTAAACCTGAATTGCAAAGTGTTAAGAAAGTTAAAAGAGCATATACAAAGGCGAACGCAAAGAACATGGCTTTCACTGCGGAAAGTAAGAGAGAGAATGCAAAAGAAATTGCTCAAAATGTTGATGATGACAAAACTGAAATTTTTGTTGTTAAGACAGCAGATGTTCAAACAGTTGATGTAAGCGAAAAATCAAAATTCACAACACTTGATGAATTTATGACTAGATAATTTGTGTTAAACTTGAATGAAAAAGTTAATAGTAAAATCAATAGAAATTAAATAAATCTATTGGTTTTATTTTTAAATTAAAATCTAAAAAAAGTTGAAATAAACTCAAAAGGGGGAAAGAAAAATGCAGGTTTTGTCGCCAGCGGGCAGTTTAGAAAGTTTTTATAGTGCATTAAACAATGGTGCAGATGAAATTTATATGGGCATAAATGCCTTTAATGCAAGGGCAAAAGCGGATGATATAGATAATGAAAGTTTAAGAAAAGCAATAGAGGATGCACACATTTTGGGCGTTAAAGTATTTTGCACATTAAACACGCTAATTTTTGATGATGAACTAGAAAAAGTTTGCGAAACTATTGTAAAGGCAATAAATTTAGGTTTTGATGCTTTTATAGTGCAAGATTTGGCGGTGGTTGCCCTTATAAAATCAATTAAAAAAGATGCCGTTTTGCATTTCAGCACTCAAATGGGCATTCACAACAGTTTTGGTGCAATAATGGCAAAAAAAATGGGGGCAAGCCGAATTGTGCTTTCTAGGGAATGCTCGCTTTCAGACATTAAGGCAATAAAAAATGCCGTGCCTGATATGGAAATTGAATATTTTGTGCAAGGGGCATTGTGCGTTGCTTTTTCAGGCAACTGCTATCTAAGCAACAGACTTTTAGGAAAAAGTGGCAATAGGGGCGAATGTGCTCAACTTTGCAGGTTGCCGTATCAAGCAAAAATGCAAGAGAGTGGAAAAGAAATAAAAATTGATAAAGCATTTTATTTATCAACTGGTGATTTGTGCTTGTTTAGGCATTTGAAAGAACTTAAAGAAGCGGGTGTAGATTCGCTTAAAATAGAAGGCAGGCTAAGGCGACCAAGTTATGTTGGTAAGGCAACGGAGTTTTATAGAAAAGCGGTTGATTATTTAAATTTAAATGATGAAAAGTCAAGCGTAGAAAATAAAGTCAATGCCAATAGCAATCAAAATTATGGCATTACTGACATAGATTTAGAAGAGTTAAAAACAACATTTAATCGTGGCAATTTCCTTTACGATGCATATCTAAACGAAAAAGATTATAACAACATTATTTATAGCAAAATGCAAAATCATATGGGCATTAAAATTGGCAAAGTCATTTCTTGTGAAAAGTTTAAAAATATTAATAAAATCATTTTGCAACTAGACAGGCAAATTTATCAAAATGATGGTTTAAAGATAATGAGAAATGGTAAAGAAGTTTCTTCACTTGGCGTTGGAAATGTTGAAATGCAGGGGAGAAACACTGTCATATACAGTAAGCAAAAATTGTGTGCGGGAGATAGCGTGCATTTAATTCATAGCGAAAACTTAGAAAAGCGATTAACTGGAAATAAAAGGCAATGCAAAATAGATTTTGAAGTTGTTTTAAAAGTGAATGAGAGGGCAGTTATAAAAGCGGTTTTAAAATTATTTAATAATTTATCCTTTTATGCTTATTCTGCAAACTTTTTAGAAAAAGCAATCAACAGTGCTGTAAGCAAAGAAGATGTTGCTCAGTCAATCAGCAAAATCAATGACCCTATATTTTGTGTGGGAGAAATAAAGACTACACTTGATAATGTATTTATGGCAAAATCTGCACTTAATGCACTAAGGCGTGAAGTTATGGAAAAAGTAAGAGCGTATTTTAGGCAAGAGCAAATTGAAGTGCAAGATTATGGCAAGATAATTGAAACGGCAATGAGTGAGATTTGTGCGGGAAAGATTGAAGGCAATGCGAATGAAGAAAATGAAAATAAGTTAAAAGCGGAAAGTGATTATAATCATATAAATATTTGCAAATTGACACTTGTGAGAGAGTTGTATGGTGAAATGGCAAAAGCGGAAAATGTTGTATATTTCCCTTATGATTTTTTAAGTAATTCAACTTTTGAAGAAATGAAAAGTTATTTAGAATGTTGTGCAAAGGATAAGAATAAAAATTTATATATATTTTTGCCACCTTTTGTTTTGGATAGAGATTTAATATTGTGGCAAGAAAAGATGCTTTCAAGTTTGGGGCAGTTTAAAGATAGAATAGTCATAATTGGAAATAACATTTCACATATGCAATTATGCAAACATTTTAAAGTTATAGCGGGAGATTTTTGCAACATAACCAACCGCATTTCTGCATCGTTTTATAGGACACTTGGAGCATGTGGCGTTTGTTTGGGGTATGAATTTAAAGATAGAGATTTTACACCAAAAGATTTTAATGTAGATTATAAAATTGATGGCAACAGCATTTTGTGTTTTATGTTGCATTGTCCATTTAAAGTGGTAACGCAAACAAGGTGTGATAACTGCCAATATTGCCAAAGTTTATCGTATTCAAATGATAGGGGTGTGCAATATAAAGTTGGAAGATATAAATTTAGTCGTTGTTATTTCTATTTATTCAATTAAGAAAATAAAATAATTCATTTCAAATTAAAAGTTGACATTTTTTTAATTTGGTGTTAAAATATATTGAAAAGTTGATAAAATAACTTTTCAAAATTAATCAATTTTTTATGCTTTGAATTTTATAAAGCACTAAAAGTTTGGAATAAAGTGATAGGTTAATCGTATAAAATAGTGTGCAATAAATTTAAAGTGTGGGCAAATAAAGAAGAATTAAGTTGCAAAATTAAATTTATTTGCATATTAAATTTATGATAATCTTTTAATAAAAATGAGGTAAACGGATATGAAATTAATGAATAACAAAAACAGCGAAGGTGAACACTCCCCGTCGTGGTGTGAAGTGAATAAGAAAAGCGAGGAAAAGGTTGCTAGAAAGGCAAAGACAAAGAACTTTCTTTCTAATGAAGAATATGAACAATATTTAGGCTTGCAAGAAGAGTTGAAGTTCTGTCAGTGTAAGAAAGAAAAGATTGAATATAAGGTAAAGGAAAGAAAAAAGAGTGCTGTAAGCAAAATTGTTGCATTGACAGCAATTTATTCAAGTGTTGGAATTTTGGCAAGTTACGCAGGAAATGCGGGCGAAGAATATGCTACGCTACTTGTTTTGCCAGCGTTTGCACTTGGGGTTGTGTCAACCTATGCATTAGATAAACTTATGCAACATCATTACGGAAAACAAGCAAAGTTCTATGATGAAAAGTCAAAGGAATTGAAAGAGAAAGAGGGGGCATTATATTTTAAGAAATTAAATGAAACTATTGCAAAATCTTTTTGTGCTTGTGAAGAGATTGAATGCAAAAAGTAAGAAGCAGTGGCATAAAGTTGATTAATGAAGTTCATTAATTGAGAATTTTACTATTAAATTAAAAATAAATTAAATCATCATTTTTTAAAAGTGTATTTTTTAGCTTTTTAAATTGTGGTGATTTTTTTGTTTTGCAATTTTATTGCATTTAAAAAAAGTGAAAAAATTTAAAAATTATGTCAAAAACTATTGCAATTTTGTGTGTAATTTGTTATAATTATATAAGATTTTTTTAGGAGACTAATTAAATCCTTGCACATTTTGTGCCAAAGTCCAAAAGGAGGTTAGTAAAAGTATGAAGAAGTATGAATGTCTTTATATCATCGCACCTGATGTAGTTGATGAAGCTAGGGAAGAAGTTATCCAAAAGTTTAGCGACTATGTTGTTAAAAACGGTGGTAAGGTTGAAAGTATTTCTAAGGTTGGCTTAAAGAAACTTGCTTATCCTATCAAGTTTAAGAAAGAAGGATTTTATGTTTTAATGAACTATGAAGCAGAAGGCAATCTTCCAAAAGAAATGGAAAAACTTATGAACATTACTGAAAGTGTTTTGCGTTCTATGTCAATAGCAAAATAGTTAGGTAAAAACTGAATATCGTTGCATTGTATTTATTATTTATTTTGCAATATTGCCATAATTTTTGGTTAATTAAGCAAAATTGGTAGAGATGTGATGTAATTGGATATTTAAAATTAAAAGAAATAAAGCAAATTTAAATTTGTGTAAATCAATTTGAAGATTAAAAAGGAAAGTAAAGTATGAATAAAGTAATTTTAATTGGTAATTTAACAAGGGACCCAGAATATACAACAACTGCAAGCGGAATTGCTATGTGTAGATTTACAGTTGCAGTTTCAAGAAGATTTAAGAATACAGAAGGAAATTATGACACAGATTTCTTAAATTGTGTTGCTTGGAGAAATACGGCTGATTTTTGCAATAATTATGCTAAAAAAGGTATGAAGGTATCTGTTGTTGGTTCTATTCAAACACGCACATATGATGCGGAAGATGGTTCAAAGCGTTATGCAACTGACATTGTTGTTGATGATGTAGAGTTGTTGACACCTAAAGGTTCTTCAACTGGTGATGAAATGACAAGAAAAGAAACTGTTTCTGATTTACAACCTATTGAAGATGATTCTTTGCCGTTTTAATTTTGCAAATTGATTAAATTTAAGTTGTTACAAAATTTTGAAAAGGAGAGAATAGAATGGAAAACAAGACAGAAGAAGTAGTTAAAGAAAAAGAAACTATGGAAAATGTTATGGTGCAAGCAGAAAAAGAAATGCCTGAAACTAAGAAGTTTGTTAAGCGTCAACAAAAGAGAAAGGTTTGCATTTTCTGTGCAGAAGGTTCTAAGGAAATAGATTATAAAGATGTTGTTAAATTAAAGAAATTTATGACTGAAAAAGGCAAAATCATTCCTGCTAGACAATCAAATCTTTGTGCTAAGCACCAAAGAGAAGTTGCAAGAGCAATCAAGCGTGCAAGATATATGGCATTGCTTCCATATTCAGCAGACTAATTTAGTTAAGCTAAAAATTTAAAATAGAAAAATAATAATTTAAGATTAAATTTAAATTATCTAATAAATTATAAAAAATAGAAAAGACAATCAGCAATAAAGTTGATTGTTTTTTTGTACATTTTCAATATAAATTAATGTGAATTTAGTCAAATTTAAACACAATGCTTGCGATTTGTGCGTGTTTGTGTTAGAATAAAGAATATAAATAGGAGTAAAATTATATGGAAATTATTTATGGAATTTGCATCAGTTGTGCTTTAATTTGCATTTTGTGTATAGCGTTTTATGTAAGGAAACAAAGGTATATAAAATTTTTAAGAGAAAATAGCGTTTCATTAAAAAATTTAGAATTATTAAATGCAAAATATAAGTTTAATTATAATATAAAAAATTATAATGAATGCCACACTTATGATAATGAAATCTTTTATAACAATGTGTCCTGCGAAGATTACCTACTTTATCAGTTACAATTTAAAAAGAATTTAATAAAAAAAGAAATTATGATTGCAAAAAGGAACAGGGAGCAATTTAGATTATATAGTTTAGAGTTGGAAAGTGTAAAAGAGTTTGGGGAATATAATCAAAGCATTGATAAATTGAATAAAAAATATTTGTTAAAATTAGAAGAAATCTTGTTTAATGAAAAGAAATTAAAGCCTACAATCAATTTTGAAATTTATGTACGGTTAAATTGCTCAAAAATAAATGGGACAATTTATAGGTATAAATGGCAAATTTTTTCGGTAAATGAAATTTTATCATTAATAGAAAAATTGGGACATAAGGAGGGCGATTTCTATATTGATAGAAATGTGTGGGATGCTATATGTCGTGTAGAAAGAGGAAAAGTATCAAATAGAATAAGATTTGCAATTTATAAAAGGGATGGATATCGCTGTCGCATTTGCGGACGCAGTGAAAAATTTGATGATTTAGAAATTGACCATATTAAACCAATAGCAAAAGGTGGAAAAAGTACATACAACAACTTACAAACTCTTTGCAGGAGATGCAATAAGGAAAAAGGGGACAAATATTAAAAAATTTTGCTATTTTGCTTTATTTTTTATTATTTTTGTGCTATTATTATATTATGATAAAAGAGATAAATATAAAGGAAGATTTTCCGCCTGTTGATGTGGCCGTTGCACTTGTGGAGCAAGAGATTGAAGTAAACAAAGAATTTGGCGATTCTATTATAAAAATTATTCACGGTTATGGCAGTCATGGGGTCGGTGGAGCAATTAGGCTTGGCGTTAGGGAAAGGTTGAAAGAACTTAAAAGTCAGCATAAGATTGTTGATTATATTTGCGGAGAGCGTTTCACTAGCGTTGCGGTTGAAAATATGAAAATTGCAGATAAGCATAAAGCACAACTTTATGTGGATTATAACATAAATTCATTTAACAGTGGCATAACAATTATAATTATTAAATAAATTGTGCAATTTGTAAATAGTGCAAAATTAATATTTGATTATTTATCTATTTTATTAAATTAGCAACAAATTATAACTTAATTTAAGCAACAACTTTATTTGCAAATATTTTAAATTTAAAAGTGGAGAAAGTATGTGATAAAAATTGAAAATGTTTCAATGTGGCAAAAGGACGAAAGCAAAAAAATTATAAATAATGTTTCATTTTCGGTTGATAATGGCGAAGTTGTCGGCTTAATTGGCGAAAATGGCTCAGTCTTGCTTAAAGCGATTGCGGGGGTAAAAAAGATAAATGCGGGAGACATTTTTGTTCAAGGAAAGTCTGTTAAATTGCGGTTAAATTGTGATGAAAAGAGCATTGGCTATGCATTTGCTGATTTAACTGATTATGATAAATTTACAGTTTACGAGTTTTTGAATTTTGTTGCAAATGAACACAAGATTGACCCAAATCTTTCGCAAATTGACATAAATTGCTATATAGATATGTTTAAGTTAAATGATGTGCTTAATGACTGCATTAAAAATTTATCAGTTGCAAATCGTAAAAAAGTTTTTATAATTGCATCAATTCTTTTTAAACATAGCGTTTGGATTTTAGATGACCCATTTAATGGACTAAGCAAAGAAGATAAAAGCATTGTTTATAATTTAATTAGGGAGCAAAAACAAAATGGCGTTGCGGTCCTTATAGTGAGCAATGAGTTTGAAGAAATTGAGCGTTTATGTGATAAAATTGCATTTCTAAATAATGGAGAACTTGCATTCTTTTGTAATGTTGATAAGGCGAAAGAATTTAAGGTAAATTTATAAATATAATTAAATTCAATATAAAAAATGAAAAAATAATTCAATTTAAAATAGGAGATAAAGATATGATAGAAATTAAAAATGTTTCAAAAACTTATGTAGGGAAGCAAGTTAAAGCATTAGATAACATTAATTTAAAAGTTGAAAGTGGAGAAGTGCTTGGGCTGGTTGGACCAAACGGAGCGGGAAAAAGCACGCTAATTAAAATGATTGTGGGAATGCTTAAAGTGGATGATGGAGACATAGAGATTTGTGGCAATTCAATTAAAACTGATTCAATGAATGCAAAGCAATGCATAGGTTTTGTATCTGACAACCACAGCGTTTATGATAAACTTAGCGGTATGGAGTTCTTGCAATTTGTGGCAAATGTTTACGGGGTTGAAAATGGCAAAGCAAAGGCTGAAATTGATAGGTTGGTTAAAGTTTTTGAACTAGAAGGTGCAATTAATGATGCCATAACATCATATTCACACGGAATGAAACAAAAGTTGTGCATCATTTCATCACTTATCCATAGTCCAAAAGTTTGGATTTTGGATGAACCGCTAACAGGACTTGACCCAAAAGGCACATATAACTTAAAGCAAATTATAAAGGAAGAGAAAGAAAAAGGCACAACAATTTTATTTTCATCACATTTGCTTGATATGGTTGAAAAGTTGTGTGATAAAGTTGCAATAATCAATAAGGGTAAATTGGTTGCTTGTGGCACATTAGATGAGATTAAAAAGAAATCTAGCGAAGATTTGGAAAGTTTATTCCTTTCAATCACTTCAAGCGGGGAAGATAAAGAGAATGCAAAAACGGAAGAAACGAATGTGCAGGGCGAAGTCGTCAATGCTAAGATTGTAAAAGGCAGTGGAGCGGGGCAACAAAAAAATAAAGGTAAAAAGGAATAGTGATATAAATGAATAAATTTCTTTTACTTTTAAAAAATTATTTAAAAATGGATTTCAAATTCAACACAAAGGGAAATAAAAAATTGTCAGGCAGAATGAAAGCACTTTATGTTTTTTGCTTTGCCTATTTAGCCATAATTTTTGCATTATTCTCTTATCTTATGGCAAGTTCATATGCACCTGTTTTTGCTAAGGCAGACCTTGAACCGCAGTTTTTTGGAATTGTGTGCCTTATTGCACAAGCAGTTATGTTGATATTTGGATTTGCATTATTTATTGGAAGACTTTATGTTTCTAATGATAATGAAAAAATAGGATTTATGCCTTTAACTGCTAACCAAAAGTTTTGGGCAAAGTTTATGGCAACTTACATTTGGTTATTTGCAATAAATTTTATCATTTTGCTTTTTGCTTTTATTGGTTACATTGTTTCTGTAGGTTTTAATGGATGGATGATTTTAGGTTTTCTAATTGCGTTATTGGTGGGTCCAATGTTTTCAATGCTGATTGCAAGCATCATAACTGTAATTATTATGCCTATTTACAATGTGTTAAAGAAGAATAAGATTGTTTTGTCCGTTGTTGCTATTGGTGCAATTTGTGTGGCAATTTATTATTATTTCAAATTCTTTTCTAGTGATTGGTTTGGGGTTGATGAAAATGAAATAGTGCTATCAAACTATGCAATTAATGTTATATCAACTATTTGCAACATTTTCTATTTTAACTTAGTCATTGGGAAAGTGATTGCAGGCGGTTTAATGCCTTTAGATGTTCTGATTTTTGTCGGCATCATTGCTGTGCTTGTACTTTTAAATGTGTTTATTGCTAAACATATTGTTGAACAATCTGAAAAGAAAACTTATGAAACGAGCGAAAGTGGCATAAAAAATCAAATTGGCTTTGGCGGTGATTTGCAAAAAACAATAATGAAGAAAGAGTTTTTATCAATGGTTAGATTTCCATCACTTATGATTTATTGTTCAGCAAGTTTAATTTTGCCACCAATTTTCCTTGTGTTCTTTACAAATTTAACGCAATTTGCACCAGAATTTCAGGCACTTATTGTGTTCGCTATTGTTACATTTATGGGTGCGGGATTGCAATATTTTGCATTATCTTCATTTACAAGAGAAGGGGAGCAGTTTTATTTAACAAAGACTTTGCCAATTAGTTTGAAAAAATTAGCGGACATTAAAGTCAGCGTTGCATGTGCGGTTAGTTTGATAACACAAGTTATCTGCATTATTGTTTGCCTTTTTGTTACAACAATGCCGTGGTATATGTATTTTGTTGTTTTCGGTTTAAGCATTGTTGTTTCAACTGCTATGGTTTATTTTGATGTGCTAATTGATGCGAAAACTCCACGACTTGTGTGGGAAAGCATTTATGTTGCAATGCAAAACAATATGAATGTATTGAAGTCTATGATTGTAAGTTCACTTTACACTATAATCTTAGGCGTTGTGTTCTTCATCCTTTTAAGCACTGTAAGTTTTGATTTGTGTTTAATTGTAACTTGGAGTTTGGCGTGGGTTTTAGGAATACTTTTATTCTTCTATGCTAAAAAACTTTACAATGCAAATGTTGAAAAATATTTAAACGATGTTGAATAAACTTAAAAATGATAAAATAGAAATGATTTGAATCAAATTAATTTAAGTTAAAAGAAGTCAATTAATAAAAATTGTTTAACGCACTTTATGGTATATTTGTTGCGTTTATAAGATAAAATATAATATGATAAAAAAATATTTATTTGCCTTATTTATAACAATATTAATTGCACTTCTTTTTTTGTCAACTGTTTATAATTTAAATTATTTTATTTATCCGCTTAAATATTATGATATTGTTGCTACAAATGCTGATGAGTTTAGCGTTGAAAAGGCATTAATTTTTGCAATGATAAAGGCGGAAAGCAATTTTGATTGTGAAGCAGTTTCAAAGGTGGGGGCAATCGGCTTAATGCAACTTATGCCAACAACCGCAACATTTATAGCAGAGAAGATTGGTGAAGGCAAAGATGAAATAAATTTAAAAAACAGCTCAACAAATGTCCGCTTGGGCGTTGCTTATGTAAGTTATTTGCAAAATAAATTTGCTCATTTAGATGTTGTGATTTGTGCTTACAACGCAGGTGAAGGTGAAGTGTTAAGTTGGTTAGATGATGAAGGAAAACTTAAAACAATTAAATTTGAAGAAACAAAAACTTATTTAAATAAAGTTAAAACAGCATTAAAAGCTTACAGAGAAAAATTAAGCAAAATTTAATTATGTAAAAAATTTTTAAAAAAAGTTGCCAAAAACTGTCACAACATCTTGATTTTTTAAAAACGGGCGTGTTATAATGTGCTTGTAAAAGTTATTTAACCAAATAATTTAAGCAATTTTAAAATCTAAATAAAGTCGCAAAAAAAGACAAGCGAAAATTTTTACTTGTCTTTTTTGGAAAAATTTAAGGAAAAATAATTTTTGCAAAGAATAAATTAAGTGGGGAGATATAAAACATGTGTTTGACAATATTAAATTTCAATTTATTTTTTAAAACATAAGCAAATGATTGCATTGCACAAAGCAAAAGGGTTGCAAAGTGTTGTGTAGTGGCAAATGTGTTGTAAATGTAAAAGCAAATAAAATTGATTTAAATTTAATTTATTCATTTTCAATTTGATTCAATTTTTCTTCCATTTTCCTTTTCTTAATGAACTTGCTTGCAAAGATGGCAACAAAGACAATCAAGATTACAGAAATAGGGAGTAGGATTAAACCAATTTGAACGTGAGGCATCATCTCTCTATCTAAGCAAACAAATTTTGTTTTAACATAAGCGGAAAGTTGTTCATTATTTTCATTAACGTAAACGATTTTCGTATAATCTCTATCCACACTATAATCATTTTTGCTTATGAAAACCTTTGTGTTGTTATCTAAGTTTTTATTTAAATTTACATAACTTGTTGTGCTTTCGCCTGTTGTTTCATTAACTGCCTTTTGCATTTCATAAAGCGAAATTATGTCGCTATCAAGCACAATGCTTAAATGTGCATTAGGCTGGAAAGTTTCTTGATAAACATCTAGGTCAAAGTTCATAGCATTAAAAGATTTCATATAGCAAATAGAATTATCATCTAATTTTATAGTTAGATAAGAATTTCCATAAAAGTCTTTAAAGTTTGAAGCATAGCCAATAATTTCAAATGACTCATCTTGATATGCAATTTTATCTAACTTTAATTCGCTGTTATCTTCAAATTTTAAACTCGTTGGCAATTTATAAAGATACGCATAAGCAGTTATAACTTTAACTCTTTCAAAAGATGGGGTTATGTCATAGTTGCCAAAATCAATGGCATCAGTTGGAATGTAGCATAAAATGTTGTTTGATGTTTTGTTCGCAATTAAGCAATAAGCGAACTTTGCATTTGCATCGCAATTCTTTTGTAACACAATCACATCAAATCCGCTTTCAAATTGCATTAGTGGCGAAATCATAAATGGATATCTATAACTATATGTCGTTTTATTTATCTTTCCTATTGTCGCTTTTTCGGTAAATGGCGTTTTTGAAATGAAACTTGTGTCGTTTTTAAAAGATATCAAATTTTCAGTAAATTCATTATTGAATGCTATCTCTTTTACAACTTGAATGTTGCTATCAATAGCATAAAATATTCCCGTATTTATGTTTAATTGTAAATTTGAATAATAACTTGATAAAAGTTGTTTTGAACCCACAAAAGTTGCATTGCTATTATATTTATTAATTTGAAGAAGCGAAGCGTTTTCGTTTGCGGTGTCAACAATCTTTGTAAGCACATAAATGTTGCCTTTATAATCTAATGAAAAATCAATCAATTCATTTTCACTTTCTAAAAGTTGACTGATTTGCTTATTCTCTAAATCAATAGAGTAGATTGCATTTTCATTTAAGATAAAAGCAATTTTTCCGCTTGCATCAATTTCAATTTTACTTTCGCTACTAAGTGAGAAGTTAAAGTTTAAAACCGTTTCAACGCTTTCGCCATTTCTAAATGAAAGCAAACTATTTGTTGTGGCATCAAGCATATAAAGCGAATTTAAGGCACTTGTTTCCATATCAACTATGTTGTAGTTTTCTTGTGATGAAGAAATTTGCGTGGTTATAGGTTCTTTAATTTCGCTACCGCTTGCTATGTCTTCAATGCTTTCATAGCAAATTAAGTTAGGGCGAGAATAGATGTATAGTGAACCCGTGTTTGTCGTTGCAACCAAACTTGGCTTGCCATTTATTGCAATCTCTGTGTTTGTTTTGCTTGTCAAATTATGCACAATTATTCGGTTGTTATCTTTGTCGCTTATTGCAACAATGTCTTCACCGTAAAGCGTGGCATCACTTGCTCCGCTTAACCTGTCAATGTCCGCACCCGAACTTGCGACAAGAAGTTTTTGGAAAATTAAGTTGTTGTTTGACATTTTAAATAATTGAATGCTATTTGATATCTTATCCGCTATAACAATGTTTTCATTGTCAACAATGATTCCGCTAGGGGAGATAACTTCGCCACTTTTAAACGCTCTTTCAAAATGAGTGTATTCATTTAAAAGTGAAGAAATTAAATTGCCAGCAAATGAATATAATTTCAAATTGCTTTCTTCTCTTAAAATCAAACCAAATTGATTTGCATTTAATTCAAAATCATTTTTGATGCTGAATGAAATTTGCTTAACAAATGTTGCTTTACTTTGGGTTAAATCATCTGTTAAATCAATCTTTATCAAATTTACACGAGAAGTTTTAGCATTGCTATCTAGCAAATAAATTGAATTATTATATAAGCAGATATCTTTAATGTCGTTAAAGTCGCTTGTGTTATATTCATCAATAAAGTAATAAGATAAAGTGGTTTGAAAATCATCAGTCTTTACGAAAATGCTGTTTCCGTTTGAAACTGCAAGATAAACACCATTGCTATCAATCTTAGACCCTAAAATGTCGCTTTGTGTTGATATTGTAGAATAATCTACCGCACTCAGTTCAATCAAACCGCTATCAGTTAAGGCAAAAATCTTATTTAAAGATTTAACAAATTTATAATCAAGCAAATTTTCAAAATTATATGAAATGCTTTTAAATTCAGCATTTGAATAATTATATAAATTTAAATCTTTGTCGGTAACATAAAAATTTGTTGAATCGCCCGTTAAGCGGGTAGGGTTATCAATATAATAATATTTAGAATTTTTATTTATTAAATTTTCATTCATTTGGTTGTTGCTCGTTTCAGCATAAACATTTAGTTGTTTATTTTGGTTGCTATAAAAAATAGAAAAACAAACAACAAAACTCATCATTATAATAATTAAATTTAAAACAATATAATACAATTTTTTACTCATACTTGCATTATAAACCATTTTGATTAAAAAATCAATAAATCTATCTAAAAAAATTCTATTTATGCATTATTTGTTTCTACAAATGAAAATTATTAAAAGGAAATTAAAGATAAACAAAATAATTAAATAAATTACAAATATAGATAAGTGCTTAAATCTTTATTAATGATTTAAGTAAAAAAACACGAAAGAAAGCAAAACGAATGTTTTATCAAAAGGCTTATTTTACCCGCTAGAAATGCGGAAAATGACACATTTTTGCATTAAATTACAAAAATATTTAGAATATTGTAAAATATTTGCAATTTTGCTTGACACATAAAAAAGTTTATAGTATATTTTTAATATGGAGGAATGTATGATTTTACAATTTGTATGGACAGATTTACTTTTTAAAAACTACAATAATTTAGTGAATTTTGCCGATGCTGTTGATAGGAAAATAAAAACTTTAACAACTGCAAGTGTTGGTGCAACATTTAACACAATGGAGATTTCAAACAGGATTATAGATTTAATGCAGAAAAAGGTTTCACTTTGCAATGCAAAAGTTTTGGTGGAAAAAGTTATAAAAAATTTAGATAAGGAAAGTGCAAGAATTTTAATTTTAAGATATATAGATAATCACAATATGGAGCGAATAGCGAAGTTGACAAAGCAAAGCGTTCGCACAATATATAGGAAACTTCAAACTGCAAGAGATTTATTTGCCAAAAAAATGCTAGAAATGGGATATGACGATAAAAGGATGCAAAACTTATTTGAAGGTCAGTTATGGATTTATAATGATTATATATATGAAAAGAAAAAACTTTTAGAGGAGTGTCCACAATTAATTAATAAAAATTCAACTTGTCAATTAGATAAAGTTAAAGATGCATTAATGGAAGATTTAGAAGAAAAAAATTTTGTAAGTTCTGCAATTTAAATTAAGAAAAATTGATAGGCTTACTTTAGAAAATAATAAAATAAAACGCAAATTAATTTAATGTAAAAGTTCTAAAATTTAACAGCTTAACATAACTTTAAGTAGGTTGAAAAATGCATAATTTCAAATTTCAATTTAATAATCTAAAATTTTAAATTATATGTCATTTTTAGACAATTTAAGGCAAGTGTAATAATTGAACGCTTTAAGTGAATTGTGCTAAAATTAAGGAGGCTTATGAAAGTATTAATATTTAAGCGTAAAATGTTGGGTCTTGTGCTAATTTTTGCCCTTTGCATAACAACTCTTGCAGTTGGCAGTGCGGGCGAAAAACCCTTTGCAGGTGTTTATTTTGGCTATGCACTTAAAAAATATCCTATTTATTCAGTTTCAACAGAAGAGAAAAAGATTGCAATTTCATTTGATGCCGCTTGGGGAGCGGACAAAACGAAAGACATCTTAGATGTGTTAGATGAATTTAATGTAAAAGCAACATTCTTTCTTGTTGGTATATGGATAGAGAAATATGAAGATATGACAAAAGAGATTGCAAGCAGGGGCTTTGAAATTGGCTCGCATTCTTACAATCACCCAGATTTTACGAAACTAGATAAAGTACATATGAAAGCTGAACTTGAAAGCACTAATGAACTTTTAATGAAAGTTACAGGTAAATCACCAACGCTATTCAGACCGCCATATGGTGCATATAATGATACGCTTATAGAAGTTTTAGAAGAATTGAATATGAAAGGCATTCAATGGGATGTTGACACTCTTGATTGGAAAGGCTTGCGACCAACCGAAGTTTTAAACCGAGTTACAAGCAAAGTTGGCAATGGCTCTATAATCTTATGCCACAACAACGCCGACCACGTGGTTGATTCCACAAGATTGATTCTTACAACGCTTTTAAACAAGGGCTATCAATTTGTAACAATAGGCGAACTTACGCAAAATGTTAAAGAAATAAAAATTGGCGTAGGTTATGAAGCGTAAAGTTATAAGGCAATAAAAGAATAATAAATTGTTAAATTAAGAAGTTACATTAGATGAATTAATTAAGATATAAGGAGAAGAAAAGAAAAAATGAATTACGATTTTTTAAGTAATAACAAAGTTTATTTATGTGGCAATGTCGTAAGCGTGCCAGTGTTCAGTCACGAAATTTATGGAGAAGGCTTTTATGAATTAAGCTTGTCCGTTCCTAGATTATCAGGCTATAATGATATCATTCCAATTACAATCAGTGAAAGACTTTTAACAGTTGACGACTTTAAAATAGGGCAAAAAGTCGCAGTTAAAGGGCAATTTAGAAGTTATAACAAAATTGTTGACAACAAATCAAGGTTGCTTTTAACTGTCTTTGTGCGTGAAGTCGTTGAAGTTGATGAAAGCCAAAATCCAAATGTTGTTGAAATTTTAGGCTTTGTGTGCAAACCGCCTATTTTTAGAACGACGCCATTCAACAGGGAAATTTGTGATGTTTTGCTTGCAGTGAATAGAGCATATAACAAAAGCGATTATTTGCCTTGCATTGCTTGGGGCAGAAATGCACGATTTATAAAATCTCTTGCAATAGGCGAAAAAGTTATTGTAACTGGAAGAATTCAATCAAGAGAATATCAAAAACAAACTGATAACGGCGGAATTGTCAAAACTGCCTATGAAATTTCAATTTGTAAAATTGAAGCCGATTCAAATGCTAATGCGGAAGATGCAAGGACAGAAAACTCAAACAATGGCGATGCTGTTGCGTAAAATAATTTTTGATTATGGCAAAATAAAGAAGAAAATAATTAAATATGAAATGAAAAAGTATAGATTTAAATTGATTTTTAAGTCTATTTTTTTGTCTTTTATTTTATCAAAAAATATTCAAACAATTTTTCAAATATTTTTCATTTTTTGTTGAAATTTATTTTTAAATGAGTTATAATGTATATGTAGAAAATTAATGCAAAAATAAAAATAAATATTGATTTTATTCTTTTCAAATATTTTTGCAATTTAATTAAAATATGCGGTTAAAATGCCGAAAAACGGGGCAAAATATATCATAACAAAGGAGATAAAAATGGAAAATATAGTCATTAAAGGTGCAAATGAAAATAATTTAAAAAACATCAACTTAACTATTCCAAGAAATAAA
>DJPS01000020.1 GCA_002438625.1 Christensenella sp. UBA6406 | reverse complement strand
TAAATTTTTGTTACTTCGTGTGCCTTTATGGCGTTATATAACTCATTAAAACTCATTTCATTCTTTGCAAAAATCACAAGCCCTTTTGTGTTTAAATCTAGTCTATGAACGGCACGGATATAGGGGCGGGTTTTTTGTAAAAACTTTTCTAATGTAAGTTTGTTTGCGTTTTCATTGTCAACCACTTCAATGCCTTGAAATTTGTTTACAATCAAAATGTTTTCATCTTCATAAATTATTTTTATTTGCTTCTTTAAAAATGCATCAAAATCAAAATAAATTTGAATAAAATCATTTTCATTTAATTGCAGGTTTTCTTTTGTGCGTGTGCCGTTGACTTTTATGTCTTTGTTTTTTAATAGTGTAGCAATTTGAATGTCGTTTAAAAATGGATAACATTCATTTATTGCTTGCTTTATTGTTTGCGGTTTGGTTTGCTTAATCTCTTCCATATTTTTTTATGCTATTTAATTTTATAATTAAATTTTTTTGCCTTTTAATTTATTTCTTTATTATTCTTCCATTTCTTCATTATAATAATTTATGCCCATTGCATTTTTAATTTTGATAAGTGTTGAATGTGCTTTCGCTCTTGCTTTTTCGCTTCCTTTTCTCAAAATCTCGTAAACTGCGGTAGGGTTTTTAGCAAGTTCTTCTCGCCTTTCTCTTATTGGGGTTAAAACTGCTTTAAGTATTTTCATTAAAAAGCGTTTTATAACCATATCTCCTAACCCGCCACGCTCGTAATGTGCTTTTAACTCATCTAAGTTTTTGTATTCTGGCAAATATTTTGCAAAATGCTCATCCTTGCAAAGTGCATCTAAATATATAAAAACAACATTGCCTTCAACTTGCCCCTTATCCGCAACATTTATGTGGTTTGGGTCAGTGTACATCATTTTAACTTTTCGCTCTATCTCTTCATCACTGTCGCTTAAATAAATGCAGTTGCCAAGCGATTTGCTCATCTTTGCCTTTCCATCAAGCCCTGGAAGCCTTAGGCAAGTTTTGTTGCTAGCAAGCATTTCCTTAGGTTCAACAAGCGTTTCGCCATATAGATTGTTAAAAGAACGCACAATCTCCCTTGCTTGCTCTATCATTGGCAACTGGTCGCCACCCACTGGCACAAGCGTTGCCTCAAAGGCGGTTATGTCGCTTGCTTGACTTATTGGATATGTGAAAAAGCCCACAGGAATAGATTGCTCAAAATTGTGTTGCTTTATCTCTTCTTTAACCGTTGGATTGCGTTGAAGCCTTGAAACTGTAACAAGGTTCATATAATATGTTGTTATCTCCGTAAGTTCTGGCACTTGACTTTGTATAAATAGCGTTGTCCTTTCAGGGTCTAACCCAACCGCCAAATAATCTAACGCAACTTGCAAAATGTTGTCGCTCACTTTTTGCACATTCCCAAAATTGTCCGTTAATGCTTGCGTGTCTGCTATCATCACATACATTTCATATTTGCCCGTTTCTTGCAAAAGCACTCTGTTTGAAAGCGAACCCAAATAATGCCCTAAATGTAGTTTTCCCGTTGGTCTGTCCCCTGTTAAAATTATCTCTTTCATTTTTGTTCTTTTATAACTCCTTATTTTTATATAATTGATTTTAAATCATTTTATTTTGTTTGTCAATTTTTTTGGCATTAAAATTGGCTTTTTATGTAACTTAGTTAAATCAATTTGCTTTTGCACTTGCAAACAATTTTTAAAATATGATATAATTAATTTGAATAATAAGATTAAATAAATAGAATAAAATCATTTTCATTTTAAATTAATTTGAAATTAAAATCATATAATTAAACTAAAAATTAAGAAAATGTAAAATGAAAAATTTTAAAGAAAAAAGGAAAATTATAAAATATGATAAAAAAGACAATGGATGGAAATTTTGCCGTAAGCGAAATGATGCATAAGATAACCGAATTTGCCAGCATTTACCCCATAACCCCATCTTCACCAATGGCAGAAGAATATGAGCATAAATCAAATAGTGGCGAAACCAACTTGTTTGGCACTGTCCCAAAATGCATTGAAATGCAAAGCGAAGCGGGCGTTGCAGGGGCGTTGCACGGGGCTCTTTTATCTGGTGCAATCTCAACCACTTTCACATCAAGTCAAGGCTTGCTTTTAATGATTCCTAATATGTATAAAATTGCAGGCGAACTTTTGCCTTGCGTTATAAATGTTTCTGCTAGAAGCCTTGCAACCCACGCTCTCAACATCTTTGGCGACCATAGCGATGTTATGGCAACAAGAGAAACAGGGTTCGCTATGCTTTGTGCCTCTAATGTGCAAGAATGTTACGATTTTGCCTTGCTTTCTTTAATTGCATCTTTTAATTCATCTATTCCTTTTTTGCACTTCTTTGACGGGTTTAGAACAAGCCACGAAATTGCAAAGATAGATTTAATGACAGATGATGAAATAAAATCCCTTTTGCCAAAAGAGAAAATTGAAGAATTTAAACAAAGGGCATTAAATCCATCTAACCCCAAAGCTGTTGGCACAAATCAAAATGCCGATGTGTTCTTCCAAAATAGAGAAGCAAGCAATTTAAATTATGCAAGTGTTGCGATAAGTCTTAAAAATGCATTTAATCAATTTTATAACTTAACTAAAAGGCGTTACGATTTGTTTGATTATGTTGGAAACGAAAATGCAGAGTTCGCCATAATTGCTATGGGTAGCGGTGCGGAAGATGTTGAAGAATTTTTATTAAATCAAACTGAAAATAATTATAATAATATTGCATTAATTAAAATTAGATTAGTTAGACCGTTTGATTTAGATACATTTGCCAGCAAGTTGCCAAAAAGCATTAAAAGGGTTTGCGTGTTAGATAGGGTTAAGGATGCTACTGCAAATTGCGACCCACTTGCAAGCGAAGTTATTGGTGCATTAAAGTTAAAAAAACGGGAAAATATTGAAGTTGTTTGCGGGCGTTACGGGCTTGGCGGAAAAGACTTCACGCTTGGAATGGTAAAGGCAGTTTGCGATAATTTAGTGTCAAAAACGCCAAAAAACAGGTTTTTAATAGGAATAAATGATGATATTTCTCATCTTTCATTAGATTTTAAGCAAATTTTAGAAAACGGACATTATAGTGCATTGTTTTATGGGCTGGGTTCAGATGGCACCATAAGTGCAAATAAAAATAGCATTAAAATCATTGGCGACAACACCAAAAAATGCGTGCAAGGCTATTTTGAATACGATAGCAAAAAAAGCGGAAGTATGACAATTTCGCATTTAAGAATAAGTGATGATAAAATTTTATCTCATTATTTAATTAATAATGCAGATTTAATTGCTGTGCATAATTATAATTTTCTACATAAAATTAAAATAAGCAACAAAATAAAACAAAATGGGACATGGCTATTTAACTGTAAATATGATGAAGATGATTTAATTAAATCGTTGCCGCTTGATTGTTTGCAAGCGATTGTGAATAAAAAGTTGAAAGTTTATTTTATAAACGCAAATCAAAAGGCGTTTGAACTTGGGCTTAAAAACAAAATTAACATTATAATGCAAGCGTGCTTTTTTAAAGTTTCTAAGCAAATTGATGAGCAAACGGCAAAAAATGAAATGATAAAAGCAATAAAATCA
The DNA here is from genome assembly GCA_002438625.1 of Christensenella sp. UBA6406. Taxonomy (GTDB): domain Bacteria; phylum Bacillota; class Clostridia; order Christensenellales; family UBA1242; genus UBA4647. The sequence continues at coordinate 15,389 of DJPS01000020.1, read as the reverse complement.
ACTTATGGAAGCAAGGGCGAGCAAATTGTAAATGCAAATATAAATGCAGTCAATGTGGGGTTTGATGGCTTAAAAGAGTTGAATTTTAATAAAATTATTCAATATTTTAATCAAATTAAGGAAAAAGTTGAAAATGCACAAAATGTGGAAAGTGTGGAAAACTTATCTTGCAAAAAAGATTTAAATTGTGCAAAAGTGGATGAAAAAGCGGAAAATTATGTGAATAATTTTGTTATGCCAATTTTAAGTGGCAGGGGCGATGAGTTGCCTGTTTCCGCTTTTGAAAAGACTGGGGCAATGCAAACGGCAACAACAAAGTTTGAAAAGCGAAAAATTGCAGATAGGTTGCCAAAATGGATAAGTGAGAACTGTTTGCAGTGCAATATGTGTGCCTTGTCTTGTCCGCACGGATGTTTAAGGGCGACTTTAATCCCAAATGGCGAAAATGAAAACGGTGCGGAAAATGTGGATAAAGTGGAAAGTGTGGAGTTTAAAAGGGATAAAAAATATAAATATAGAATGCAACTTAAACCATACGACTGCACGGGTTGTGGCGTTTGTGCAAATGTGTGTCCAGCCAAAAAGAAAGCACTTGAAATGGTGGATTGCGATGAGATTTTTGAAACGCAAGTTGAATGTGATAAAATTTTAAATGCATTGCCAAATAAAATTGATAAAAATCCGCTTAACAAATTTACGGTTGCGGGCAGTCAGTTCGAGCCGACTTTGTTTGAATTTAACGGTGCGTGTGCGGGGTGTGGCGAAACGCCTTATATAAAATTATTAACTCAACTTTTTGGGAAAAATTTGATTATTGCAAACGCAACAGGATGTAGCAGTATTTATGGGGCATCTTGTCCAACTTGCCCTTATGCTAAGGATGAAAGCGGGTGCGGTCCCGTGTTTGCCAACAGTTTGTTTGAAGACAATGCGGAGTTTGGTTTGGGGCTTTATTATGGCAACAGGCTAAGGGGCAAGGATGATAGCGTTTGGATTGTTGGCGGAGATGGTTGGGCATATGACATAGGCTTTGGCGGGCTTGACCACATTTTGTCTAGCGGAGAGAATGTGAATATTTTGGTGCTAGATACCGAAGTTTACAGCAACACGGGCGGACAGATGAGCAAGTCAACCCCACGGGGCAGTTCTGCTAAGTTTGCAAGCAGTGGCAAGGCTAGGGCGAAGAAAAGGCTTTCTAGCATTGCACTTTGCTATGGAGATGTTTATGTGGCACAAATTTCGCTTGGGGCAAATATGCAACAGGCAATAAATGCGTTTAAAGAAGCAAGCGAATATAATGGCGTAAGTTTAATTATTGCTTATTGCCCTTGCATTAATCACGGCATAGATATGTCTAAATCAAGTGAAGAAATGAAACTTGCGGTGCAGTGCGGTTATTTTGACTTGTTTAGATATAATCCTAATAATAAAACAAATCCGCTTAGCATTGATAGCACTGTAACAAAAGATTATTTAGAGTTCACAAACAACGAAAATCGCTATAAACTAACAAAAAGGCAAAATGCAGTTTTAGGCGAAGAAGAAATAGAGCAGGCAAAACAAGATGCACAAAAGTTTAGAAACTTTTTAAAATGTTTTGCAACTTTAAATAATGAAAATCTTGAAAATAAAAATGAAAATAAAGATAATTAATAAATAGAAATTGGCATATGTAAACCTAAATTTAAATTCAAAAAAACAAAAGCAATGACAATTAAATCATTCTTTTGTTTTTATTTATATGATTTATCATTATATAAATCTAATTTGTAAATTTAATGTAAAATATATATTATTATTTTCTTCATATAGCTCAAGCATTTTATATCTAGTTGAACTAGGCGAGTCTAATTTTGCATTTTGTATTAAATAATTTTCAACTTCTTGTTTATGATAAACCAAGTCTAAGACAAACAAGTCTCCATTTTTAGATATAATCATAATCCCGCCATTAACATCATAACAGCCATTCCATAATGTCCCTGGCTTAATGTCAAAGCTAAAGCCTTTTAGTAATTCAGCTAATTTTTTTCTTGCAATTAAAGGCTCTTTTAATAAATTTGAGTTTTTGAAAAGATTTAGTAAATTTTTATTTTCACTTGAATATGACCTTAAACAAACATCTGCAACTATGTCTGGCATTGCAGTGTCAATCATTTTCAAATTATTTTCAAAAACTTTGTCTACAATGCTATCAAAACAAATTTTACCACCCAATTCATTAATTTTGTTTAACCTATCTTTTAATTTTTGTTTAGAATTAATGTTATTAATGATACCAATATCTTCTTGCTTTAAACCTAAAACTTTATATCTAATGTTTGTTTTGTTGCTTGCATTTAAAATTGTTGCGGGACTTCCAAGTTGCGATTTTATGCTATATTTAAGCTGAACTAGTTGGTGGATTAAATTATCTTGCATATCAGTGTCTAAATCACTTTTACTATTTGATTGAGACTTAATTATACTGCTTCCATTTAGTTTGCTGATAAGTTCGTGAACTTCAGGAATATCAAAAGCACCGCTTTTAGTAACATTGCTTTTAATCTTTTTTAGCAGTAACTTTTTGTTTTCGCAAATTTCGTCTATGTCAATAGAGTATCTTAATGAATTATCATTATAAACTTCTACTTGACTGTCAGTTCTGGTTAAAGTATATATGTTAGATGATGTATGTAATCTTATGTTTTTTAATGTAAAAATTTCATCACTTATAATTTTAAAATTAGAATCTATTATTTTAATGTTTGGATTTTCTAGCAAATCTAACACTGCTAAAAATTCAGACCATTCTCCTTTATTTAATCCCATCTAAATCCTCCAAAATAGAAATTAAAAATTTTGCCATTTGCTCAATAACAGGAATTGAAACAGAGTTTCCAAACAATTTATATTTTTGAGCATCACTAATTTTTTCTGGAAAACTAAATTCATCAACACCATTTTTTATAAATCCATAATTAATAAAGCCTTGCAATTTGCCCCATTCTGTTGGTGTCATATGCCTAATGCCATCAGTATTTATTTCATTCCCTTTTCCAACTAAAATATTTTTGTATTTTTCATTTGGTTGTTTTATTAAATTCCTTTCTTTACCTGAACCACCTGTTGCTAATATTGTATTAGATATAGGGCTTTCGCCTTCATTTACAATAACGTAACCAAAACCATTGCCTTTTTGGGCGTGGCTTGCTTTGTGCTTTTGTAATGTTTTCCATAATTTGTCTGACAAATAATATTTAGAATCAACATTACTTTCTAATAAATCATATAAATTATTATAAATTTTATCTCTTCCAATAGGATATTTGCTAAAAGTGTAATTTGCTGGAATTAAATCTTTTCTTATTGCCATTATATATGTTCGGCTTCTTTTTTGTGGTAAGCCAAAATCTTTAGTATTTCTTATAAAATCTTTAACATCATAAGTTAAATCACCTTTATCATTTGTTGTGGTGTTTAGAACATAATAGCCAATTTGATTTAAAGCATCTAAAATTACTTTAAATGTCTTGCCCTTATCGTGCCGAGTTAAACCTTCAACATTTTCTAAAAAAATTGCTTTTGGTTTTGATTGCTTTGCGATATCCACAACATCAAAAAACAATGTTCCCCTTGTTGTATCTAAAAATCCCCTTTTTAATCCTGCTATGCTAAAAGATTGGCAAGGAAATCCTGCTAACAATATATCATAATTTAAGTTTTTACACTTTTCTTTAAATTCTTCACTAGTTACATCATTAAATGGGTTCTCTTTATATAAATGTTCGTAAGCTAAACATGCAAACTTATCTATTTCAGCAGATAATATATTTTCACATTTTCCTGTTAATTCAAACCCTTTTCTTATTCCACCTAGTCCAGCAAATAAGTCAATAGTTTTATACATTGTTAAACCTCATTATTTTATTATAACATAGAAATGTTAAAATTGTATCACAATTAAAATTATTTATTAAAATTATTTTAGCATTTTTGAATTTTGGGGGGCTTTTTGTATGAAAAGGTGAGAAAATGGACTAAAATAGTTTTTTTATGTAGATTTTTGCCGTTTTTTGGTGGCGTTTTGTTGGAATTTATGGTATCATTTAATGTATTTATTAATGAATATATCAATATGAAAAAAGTTAAAAAGAATTGTGCGGAAAGTTTTTGCATTTTTTACACATAATAAATTGAATTAAATCAAATTAAAATTTAAATTTTATTTAATGCAAATCTTTTGTAAATAAAACAAACAAATAAAGGAAAAGTTGATTGATTATGGAAAACAATAAAATTTTGGAAGTTAAAGATTTAAAGAAGAAATATAAGGGTAACGATTATTATTCGCTTAAAGGGGCAACCTTTGAATGCAACTTAGGCGAAGTGGTTGGAATGGTTGGCAAGAATGGTGCGGGTAAATCAACAATCATTAAGTGCGTTACGGGGCTTATTCCTTATAGCGAAGGTTCAGTTAAGGTTGGTGGCTTTGAAGTTAAGGAAAAGTCAACTGAGACAAAAAGGCTTATAGGGTTTGTGCCAGATGTCAGTTTTGCGTTTGAGAAGATGACTGGAATGGAATATATCAATTTTGTTGCAGACATTTATGGCGTGTCGCAAAAGGACAGGCAAGAGCGAATTGAATTGTTTCAATCTAAATTTAAATTGGGGGATAAAATATTCAATTTAATTTCTTCTTATTCGCACGGAATGAAACAAAAGATTTCTGTAATGGCATCCATTGTTTCTAATCCTAAGTTATGGATTTTGGATGAACCTCACACAGGGCTTGACCCACAAACAACGTTGGCACTTAGGAATTTTATGAAAGAATATGCGGAAAAAGGCAACTGTGTCATCTTTTCTTCTCATAATTTGGACATTGTGGAAAAAATTTGCGATAAAGTTATAATCATAAATAATGGCGAATTAATTTCGCAAATTGATATGGCAACTTTTAAAAACAGCGGAAAGTCGCTTGAAGAATATTTTATTGAAGTTTGTGGAGATTAGTGAAAGTAGTGGAGATTAGATAAAAATGGGCGAATTTAAGATTTTACTTAAAAGGGAGTTTAAAGAAAAGTTAAATAGATTAACAAAAAAGAATGTAAATGTTGCAAATATAATTTTTAATATTTTGCTTTTTGGTGCAATTTTATTTGCGGTTGGATATGTGCTTTATTATGTTTTTGACATCTATTTAACACTTAAAATTGGCTATGAAGCGGACATATACGCAAGGCAAAAAGAGATTTTATCAATTATTTATTTTGCTGTTTTAGTTGTTATGAGTTTGATAGCGGGTTATAAGATTAAAAATAAAATAGCAAATGATAAAAATATAAATGCATTGCTAGTTTTGCCAATTAAGGCGGAAACAATTTTCCTTGTTAAATTTGTATCAATCTATTTTGAAATTTTGTTTTCAACTGTTATAAGTTTAGCGTGCGTTACAGCAGTGCTTTGCATAAGTTGTTCGCTTAGCGTTTCGCTTGTGCTTTGGTCTGTGCTTGTAAGCGTGGTTTTGGCATTTATTGCGGTTTTTATCGGCTCAATTTTGGCTCTTCCGCTTTATTTTGCGGGGCAGTTGTTGTCTAGGCACTTTGTTGTTTATATGGCTTTTTATGTTGTTGTTATAGCTCTTGCCTTTTTGGCTTATTCAGTGTTTTTAGGTGCATTAAAGGACTTGCTTGAAAGCGGACAAATTAAGTTTTTGCTTAACCAAGACTTTGTTATTTCAATGCATAATTTTGCCTTATCCGCTTTCCCTTGCAATGTGTTTGCATCTTTGGTTTTGGGCGAAAATGTGGGGCTAAATTTGCTTTGGTGCGTGCTTGTTATGGCGGGGGCGTGTGGCTTGTCGTTTTTAATTGTTAGGTTCATTTTTGGGCTTGTTAGACAAAATAAACTTGTTAGCAATGTTCAGTTTAAAAGAGAAAATGTTTCATATAAGCCTAAGAGCGTTACGGCAAGTTTAATGGCTAGGGAGTTTATTCATATTCTTAGAACGCCAGCTTATTCTCTTCAATATTTTGCCATTGCAATAACTTTGCCACTTTTGGTTTATGTTACGGCAACTTTGCTTATAAGTTTGCTAAATAATTTGATTTTTGTGCAAGCGGATTTTGTTATATCATTATTTTGCCTTATTTTGTTTTCGCTTCTTACAAACACTTTTTGTTCAAGCAACATAAGCAGGGAAGGAAAATATTTTAAATCATTAAAGGCTTTGCCGTTGTCTTCTAGTCAAGTTTTAAGGGCAAAAGTGATTTTCAGTTTAATTGTTGCAAGTGTTGCCATTGCTTTAAGTTGTGTGGTTTTAATTTGCGTGGGTGCAGTCAATGTTTGGCAGGCGGTTGTGGCTTTTGTTGTGTGCAATTTGCTTTCTATTGCAGAAGTGCTTTTCGCAACAAGAATGGATTTGAATAAACCTAATTTTGATAAAAAAAGCGGGAACGCAACAAATGTTTTGCTTTTTGCGGGGCTTATCGTGTCATTTGTCGTTGGCGGAGTTTCGCTTGTTTGCTATCTATGGTGTGCATTAAAGACAAGTGTGGAGCAAGGGCTTTTGTGGACTGTTGTGGGCTCGCTTGCCGTTTCGCTTTTAATTTTTGGGCTTGCTTTGGCGTTTTATAGGAAAGGCATAAATAAAAGATATGAGGAGATAAGTGGATATGAAATATAAAATAATTACATTTTTAATGCTTGTGCCTTTGGTGCTTATGATTTGTGTTTTTTCAGCGGCAAAAGTGGTTTCGCTTAATGTGCCTATTGCGGTTACGGGCATAAGCGTAACAAATGCTAAGGTTGAAGTTGTGGATATAAATGATTATAGCATTTTTAAGGTTAAAACAACAATTTTGCCAACTAATGCAACTAATAAAAAATTATATTATTCAACTGAAAGCGTGGAAGACGAAAGACTTGCAAAAGTTAAAATAGAAGAAGATGGCACAATCACTCCTTTAACTGTTGGGGCAGTGAAAATTGTTGTTACAAGTGCGGATGGTGCATATAGTGATAGTTTCATTTTAAACATTACAAGCACAGTCGCAACCGAAGTTGAAATTGAAAGGCTAGAAAGTGGCGAGATAAATGTTGGAGATAAAATAAAATTAAATGCAACTATTTATCCAAAGTTAGTGGATAATGCTTTCATTGTCTGGTCTAGCAGTGATTCATCTGTGGCGGAAATAAATGCCGAAACGGGCGAACTTACCGCAAAAGCAAGTGGCGAAACAACCATAACTGCAAGGGTTGAAAATGTGGGCGTAGATGATGGCACGGCCAGCGGGGCGGTGGATAAGGATAAAATTATATATGATTCAATTAAAATAAAAGTCCTATCTAAAATTACAGATTCTCTTATTGTTGTGGATGGAAAAGAAAACGATGCCCAACTTTCAACGGTTAGCGGGGAAGTTTCTTTTACTATGGAAGTTAATGCAACAAAGATAAATGAAGTGCAAAAAGTGTTTAATGGCTTTGCAGATTTGGTTTGGGACTATAACACAAGCGAAGTTGAAAGCGTAGAGTTAATAAGCGAAAAAGAAACAACTGCAAATGTGTTTGCGATTAATGCACGGGCAGTTTTAAAGCAAAGTTTTAGCGGAAATGCAAGCATAAAAGTTAGGCTTAATGTGGCAGGTCAAGAAACAAAATATAGCGAATTTAAAATAAATAAAATTGCCGATTTAAACGATGTAAAAGTTGAATTTATTAATTTGAAAGAGAACATAAAAGTCAACAGCACAAACATTGCCAGCATTCAAACAACGCCAGCAGATGCATTAAGCTGGCTAAGCGTGGTTTGTCAGTCAAGCGACAATAATTTGGTGTGCCAATATAAAAACGGGCGAATTGTTTATAAGGCAAACGCAGTGGGGCAATATAGTTTAAGCATAAAAGTTTTAAACGGCAGTGTGGTTATAGAAGAAAAAGAGATTGTCATAAATGTTTTAAATCCTATTTCTAGTTTAACATTTATTGATTCAACTAAAACTTTTGGCATAGAAAATCTGCTAACTGTTGCAAATCAAAAATGGAATGGCAGTGCGTATGTAGATTATGCTTATAAATTAAATTTTGCCGAAGAAAATATTGATTATTCATCAATTAGATTTAGCGTTGATAATGATAAGATTGCAAATATTGATAATAATGGATTTTTGCATATTTTAAGCGGTGGAATTGTGCAAATTAGTGCAGTTTCAGTGGATGCAGAAAAACTAGGCGTAAATGTGTCTGCCAACTTAAAAGTTAGGTGCGTTTTGGGCGTAAATGTTGCAACTTATGGCGAACTTAGAAAGGCAAGCAAAGATAACAAAGTGATTGTGTTATCTAGTGCGATTGAATTAGGTGAAAAACTTATAGAAACAAACGCAAATGGCGTAACAACACTTTTAAAATCTAGGGATGAATGCATTAAGATTTTAAAAAGCGAAGTTGAAACAATGCCAACAACATATGAATGGAATTTTTATAAATATAGCAAAAATTATTCATCTGCACCAAACATTTATTATTGCATTAAATTTACAAACGATGTTTACGGAAATGGTTATAGTTTAAATGCGAATAACATAACCAACATTGTGGATGGAAATGGGAATTTATATGATTTTGCCTTATTTAGGGGTCCGCTAGATTTTGTGGCAGTCAATGGTGCATCAGTTAAGGGGCAAGACAATGTTGCGTTCTTAGTTGATGATAATGTAAATTTGAATAATGTAGAATTAATTGGTGCAAATTTAAATGGCAGTGGCGTTGCAGATTTGACAAAACTAAATTATGTTGGAACAACCGTTGAAGTGATTGGTGATAATGTTAGCATAACAAACAGTAGGTTAAGAAACGGGCGTAATGTGCTAAGAGTGTATGGCGATGATGAAGATGTAATGAAGAAAATTAATGTAAAAGTGGAAAGTTCAATTTTGTCATATGCAAGGGAGTTCATTGTCAAACTTGGCACAAATGCAGTGCAAAAAGGCGAGTTTAAATCTAGGGACAGTTATAATTTGGCAAGTGGGCTAAGCAATAGCAGTGAAATTTGGGAGCAGTGTGCACCAACAATCAGCGGGCTAGACTGGTTTAACCGCACGGATATGACTGCAAGCGAATATGATGCACTTGTAAATAGATATAAAGATGATTCAACTTTCAATAGTTTGGTAAAAAGCGAACTTACACTTAAAAATGTAATTTTAAACACCTCAGGGCTTTTCAGTGTTGGACTAGAATGTAGGTTTGCGGGTCCTGCTTTGGATGGCGGAAAATGGAACAGTTGGGACTTTGAAAAGGAAGGTTGGGTCAATATTGCAGGAACAAGTTATCCAACAAGATTAAATATAGAAGGAAACTTTAAAATATTTGATTGGAAAAATATTGAAAATATAGATAGTTCATCATTAATTGAAGGTACCGTAGATTTCCTTAAATTTGATTTAAGAGAAATGATAAACAACATTGCCTCAAAAGAAGAATTTTCATCTCTTGTGCTATCTAGCGGTGGCAAAGATTATGCCCACGGTGGCATTGCAATGTTTGGCGGTGGCAAAAACTATTGCTTGATTGACACTTCAAAATCAAATGCCGAAAAATTGCCAACTTATGCAATTAGTTTTGATGAATTAAAATCATCTAAAAACAACTATATGGATAAATTAAAAATGGCATCAGGCAAAGAAGAGTTTAGGTTCTTTATGTACAATAAAAACAGCAACTTCAACCTAAGCGAGCAAGAGTTCGAGTTAAAGCAAGACATAACAAAATATTTAAAGTAAATTAGTAGTTGAAAAATAAAAAATTTAAATAAATAAAAAGTTGCAAATTATAAAATTAAATTTATTATTAATGCTCTTCATTTCATAAAAGTGGCAAGATTGCCATAAATTTTAAATGAAAGTGGCTTAAATGTGGTTTTTATAATTGCAATTTTTTTATAAATATGATATAATCCATTTCGTAAAAGTGGCAAAGTTGCCATAAATTTTAAATGAGAAAAGAGAAGAAAGCAAAAAAGATAAAACAAAAGGAAGAAAAAAATAAAAGGCTGATAGATTTTTAAATTTAATCAATAAACCTTTTTTTGTGGCGGTTTTTTAGCTTTTGGGGTAACTGAATTGTCTTTTATTTTTAAATTTGTTTTAACTTAAATTTTTTCACTTTTATTCTTATTAAACGAGACTTTAACTGTGTTATTTGAAATAATTTAAAATTAAAGTAAATAGCTTTAATCTTCTTTTAAAATATTTTTTATTGTTGCAACTATTTCTTCGCATTTTTTATAAGATAATTGAAAATCCTTAGCAATTTGCATTAAATCACTTTCGGTTGGTTTGCCATTTAAATTAACGCTCATTTCGTGTTCTAGTTTGTTTGGCAAACTTGTTATGTCGTAAGTGGGGGAAAGTTTGTAACCTTTAAGGTCTTCATCGTACAAAAATGAAAAATTTTTGCTGTGGTCATCTCTGTTTTTATAAAAAACATTAAAACACATTCTCCTAAATGCTTCATATAAATCATTTTCTCTATTTGCACTTATTTTGCGTACAACTTGAAATAGGTGTCCATAATCTAAGTTTGGCAATCTATGCGTTGTTTCAAGCAGTGCGGAAAGAGATATCATATGAAGTTTTTTATTTTCAATTCTATCAAATCTTTTACAGCCAAAAAATCCACTGCAAATCGTAGAGTTAAATAACTTAAATTCATTAACATTTATTCCGCATTTTTCCGCAAGTTTATTTGCGTTATATTCTTTTTCTCCAATATTTTTAGGGTCAATAGCACAAGGGAATTTAACAATCCATTCCGCACCATCATAAACAATGTGTGCCTTTGGTCTTGCCCCGCCACTTGACCCCCCCAAATTATATATCATATCTAGGTCAACGCCATCTATCTCATCATTTAAAATCTTTTCCGCTTCAACTGCAATTTCATCAAGATTGTAATTATTGCTTATTGTTTCTAAACTTCTGTTTGGTTCGTATTCTAATGCTCCTAAACCATTTTTGCTTATTATTGACAATTTTTGCAAAGGGGAAAGTTTATCAAAATTTATTCCATATTTATTCAACATTCGCCTAACTAACAATTCACCCCAACCATCTGGCAAAGAATCCCAAAACACGCCATATAAACCATTAAAAGTTTGCTTGTTATTGATATATATTTCATTTGATAAAGGCAATGAAATTGGAGATATTGAAAATCCGCTTTTTATCCACTTATCATCATACTGAAAAGCAATGTCGCCATTTTTAAGTTCTGCTAAGCATCCCACAATTTTGCCATTATACTTAACATTTAGTTTTTTAACTTCTTCAATCTTCATTTATACTCCTTTAAATCTGTTACAATTTCATTTTCAAATAGTTTGCAAAAATCTGCAAGCGAATTTAACACGCTTCCGATTTTTAAAAGCGATGTAAAAGAAATTTCGCCCGTGCTTTCAAATCTTCTAATTGATGCATAACTTACGCCCGACCGTTTGGATAACGCTTTTTGAGATAGTTTAAGTTCTTTTCGCCTTTCTTTAACTCTTTCTACAATTCCACACAAAACACTTTGTTCTGTTAGTGTGCTAACAAAATCATTTAAATCATATTTATTTTTCATATTGCTAATATTTTAGCACTTTTATTTGATTTTGTCAATAAATTGCTAATATTTTAGCAATTATAAAAAAGAGCATAGCAAATTAATGCGGTGCTTTTTGTGTTCAAACTCCTTAAATTTACGACCAAAATGCGATACAATCTTATTTTAGTCAATATTTTGTTGTTTGTCAACCATTTTATGTAAGATTTGAAAAAGGAAAGAATAGAATAAAATTTTATAAAATCTTTCCTTAATTTTTTTAAACTATTGTAAAATCTTTCCTTTTTGTGTATAATTATAATAATTATAGGAAAGATTTTGGGTGAAGAATGAAAATAAACGAGCATAAATTTAAAGAACTATTAAAAAATAAAGGCATAACCAAATCTGCATTATGCGAAAAGTTGGGCATATCTTCTAAAACTATTGCAAAAATCAGCAAAGGTGAAGAAGTGGGCGAAAGGGTCGTAAATAACATTGCATTATTTTTAAATGTATCTATGGGTGAATTAGTAGAAGTTAATCACCTTTTACAGTTGCTAGAAAGGGAAAGGGCGTTAAAGGTTTCGGGCGGACTTTACCACGAAACGCAAATAAGATTAACATATAATTCAAATCATATTGAAGGAAGTTGCCTAACAGAAGACCAAACAAGATATATCTTTGAAACAAAAACTCTTGGCAATCTCCCACAAAATGTAACAATAGATGACATTATAGAAACAAACAATCACTTTAAATGCATTGATTATGTTATTCAAAATGCAACAAACGAACTTAGCGAAACTTTTATATTAAATCTTCAACTTTTGCTAAAACAAGGCACAAATTTTGCCACAACTTATGGTGCGGGAAAATATAAGGAATTTCCAAATGTGGTTGGTGGCTTTGAAACAACTGCACCTAAAAATGTCGGCAAAGAAATGAAAGAACTTTTAGGTTGGTATAACTCGCTAAAAAAAATAACATTTGAAAATATTGTGGAATTTCATTATAGATTAGAATGCATTCATCCTTTTCAAGATGGCAACGGTCGCATTGGTAGGCTTATTGTGTTTAAAGAATGCTTAAAAAATAATTTTGTCCCATCCTTTATAGATGATAGGTTTAAAGCGGAATATTATAATGGCTTAAAACAGTGGACAACAGAAAAGAATTTCTTAATTGAAACATTTAAGTTTGGGCAAGACCTTTATAAAAGGTTGCCAAACTATTTTAATGTCCCATATAAAGATTAAGCGTAAAAAAATAAATAAATATTTGCTATTTGCTTGCTTTTTTTGTGATAAAAAGGTATAATATATTTAGTAATTTTACAATTTTTGTAAAAATTTGATTTTTTCATCATTAAATCAACATTTATAGACATTTTGATAATGAAAATGCAGAAGCAAATTATGCAGAAATGAAGGCTAAATACAACCAATTAACAGAGCAAGTTAGAAGAATTGGCTCTTACGAAGAAGAAAACAATGTTTATTCTGTAAACGCCGATGATTCAAAAGAATATGCTTATGTTATGGTTAAAGAAGAACCAAATGTAGAGTGGTGGCTAACAAGAATTAACGGAACAATGGCAACAAACAATGCCACTATGTTTGCCGAATTATCAGCAAATGAAAAAGTTAAGGTTAAAGATTTAAATAGTCTTTTAAAGGCTTTGGACGACACTCAAAAGCAAAAAGTTAAAGATTTATACAAATTCAGCGATACAATGTTTGAAAAAGCCGAAAAAGAAGGCAAAGAAATTATGGTTATTTTAGGTACGTGGACAGCAACAGAAGATGCAAATAATTTTGCCGAATATGTTGGTGCAACAATAGCAAATTATGGCGATAAATATGTTTATTACTATAAAGGACACCCTAAAAACCCAACTCAATCAGTGCCTGGCAAGTTAGAAAAATTGAATAAGATGGGCTTAATTGATGTAGATTCAACTATTCCTGCCGAATTAATTTTGTTCTTTAACCCAGATGCTTTTGTATCAGGTTATTCTTCAACTACTTTTGTTTCAACAAAAGCAGATAAATGTTGTGCTTTATTTAAAGTTCCTAAGAATATTTCAAGCGGAGATGAAATGTCTTATAAAGACAATATGCAAGTGTTTATGACTAAGGTTACAAGCGACAATGCAACTTATGGTTCTATTGTTACAAGTGATAAATGCATTTTGCTAGAATATAAAGACACAACTAAATACGATATTGCAATTTACGATGCAAAGAAAAATACAATGAAATATTACAAAGTTAATGGCGATAATTTTACTGCCGTTTCAAAATAGTTTTGTTGCAATATTTAATTGATTAAATTAATTTAAAATCAATAAAGAAAAATAAAAAAGTTGTAAACCTATAAAATTTAAGTTTGCAACTTTTTTGCTGTTTTAAGCGGATTTAATTAAATTCATTTTTATTATTTTTTATGCGTTTTTAGCGGGTGTTTTAAGCGAAAATTCATTTTTATTTGTGTTTATTTTTAGTTTTATTGCCTAAGTTATTAAAATGCGGATTTTTTACATTTTTATTTTCTGCTTAATTATTTTGTGCCTTATGTGTTGCTTTGTCGTTTGGCTTAAATTGCTTTTCCATTTTTGGCTTTGTTTGTAATTTTGCTTGTGGGAGATTGTTTTGTGGATAATCTTTAATTAGGCAATTTTTGCCATTTCCTATCAAATCTTTTCTATTGCATTTTGTAAGTGCAAGTTTTACAAGGTTATAATTTTGTGGCAATCTATATTGAAGCAACGCCCTTTGCATTGCTTTATCTTCTTTTGACTTTGCCACATAAATTGGCTTTAATGTGCGTGGGTCAAGTTCTGTATAATAAGCGGTTGTTGAAAGGGTTGATGGGGTTGGATAAAAATCTTGCACTTGCTCAGGCATATGATTGATAGATTTTAAATACTGTGCAAGTTCAATGGCATTCTCTAAGGTGCAGTTAGGGTGTGAAGAAATGAAATAAGGCACTAAAAATTGTTTCTTGCCAATTTTACGGTTATAATCTTCATACATTTTTGCAAATTGCAAATATAAGTTTTTATTTGGCTTGTTCATAAAGTCAAGCACATTGTTGCAAATGTGTTCAGGTGCAATTTTAAGTTGCCCAGAAATGTGATGCTTGCAAAGTTCTTCAAAAAATGATTTATCATTATCATATAAAATATAATCAAATCTTATTCCGCTTCTTATAAAAACTTTCTTCACATTAGGAATTTTGCGGGCACAAGTTAAAACATCTAAATAGTTTTTGTGCGAAACTTTAAGGTTAGGGCATTTGTCGCAACCTATGCATTGCCTATTTTTGCAAACGCCATATTTTTGTTGTTTGTCGCAAGCGGGCTCGAAAAAGTTTGCACTTGGTCCGCCTATATCGTGTATGTAACCTTTAAAGTTTGGCTTGTGCGTAAGTTTTTCAACTTCTTGCAAAATGCTTTCCTTGCTTCTTCTTTGAACGGCACGCCCTTGATGATAAGTTATTGCACAAAAAGAACAGTTGCCATAACAACCCCTATGGCTGTTTACCGAAAATTCAACTTCTAAAATTGCAGGTACGCCATTTTTATATATTGGGTGATATGTTTTTTCATAAGGCAAACTGTAAACATAATCTAACTCTGCCGTTGTCATTCTGCGGGAAGGCTTGTTTTGCACAATGTAAGCTTCCCCGTGCTTTTGTAAAAGGGTGTGGGCGTTTAAGTTGTCCGTGTTTTCATATTCAATATTGAATGCTTTTATATAATCAATTTTGCTTGCCTTAACATTTTCATAAGAAGGCAAAAATTGAATGTTATCATATGT
>DJPS01000043.1:28432-29213 GCA_002438625.1 Christensenella sp. UBA6406 | reverse complement strand
ATTTATCATCCACCACTTTTCATACACTACTTGACAAATTAAAAAATATATGCTAAAATTTTATTAACAAAGATAAAAGGAAGAAAAATAAAATGGCAATAGTAAATAATGTTAATTCACCAGATGATGCACCAAGTTTTGAAAGCATAGATAAAAAACCAAGAGTTTATAGAACAGATGAAATGTTATATAGACTTACAAGAGCAGATGCAACAAGAATATATAAAGACAATCCACCATTTACCAGAGCGGAACAAATGAACATTCAAGTTGCATTAAGAAAGTATTTAAATGAAAGAGAACGCACAACAACTGCAACCAGTGATTTGTACGAATGTTTAGGTAAAATTATTGAAAATGACAAAAGACTATATCCAAATAATAGAAAATTCAACTGCACACAAGATGAACTTCACGAGATTATGTGCACAACAATCTTTTCATATTTTTACAATGCAACATATACAAGGATAGCAGATTTAAAATCATTTGATATGACTGCGGAAAACGCCAACATATATAGTTGTTTATCATTTGAAGAGTTGCGTTACATAAATATAATGAAAGAAGAACTTATAAAGCACCATCAAAAAAATCCAAATGAGACACTAAAAGATTATGTAAAATTTGCAGAAAATCTTGCAATAACAGGAAGAAAAACATTTATAAAGACATTTAAGGCAGACCCTATTTTAGTTCAATTAGGTGTATACGATTGTGATGAAGTGCTTAAAGTAAGCAATTACTTAGAGAAGAAAATGGCTCATGATAAGAAAATGGC
>DJPS01000043.1:0-28378 GCA_002438625.1 Christensenella sp. UBA6406 | reverse complement strand
ACAATAAAAAAAGGCATTATAAGTCTAATAAAATATTAGTTGTATTCCTAATAAGAATAAAATTCTATTTTAAAGGAAAAACAAAAATTAAATGAAAGATACCGACACAATTTGTGCCATAGCTACCAGCAATAACTCTATTGCTGGTATATCTATAATTAGGATAAGTGGCAAAGAATCATTAAACATAGCAAAGAAATTTATAACAGCCTTCAAAACACGCACACAAATTGAAGCAAGGCATATGTATTTAAGTGATGTAGAATTAGAAAACGGCATAGACAAATGTCTTGCAGTTTATTTTAAAGCACCCCACTCTTTTACGGGAGAAGATGTTGTTGAACTTCATTTGCATGGTGGCATAGCCTTAACCGACCTTGCACTTAAAAGATGCTTAGAGTTTGGTTGTAGACTTGCAAATCGTGGAGAATTTTCTAAGCGTGCATTTTTAAATGGCAAGCAATCACTTGATAGCTTAGAAGGCATAATTGATATAATTAATGCAGATAGCGAAGCCGAACTTTCCGCCAACTTTAACCTAGCAAACGGAAAACTAAGGCAAGAATTGGAAAAAAATCAAAGCACACTAACCGACATTTTAGCAGAAATTGAAGTCGCACTTGATTATCCAGAAGAAGACATTGAATACACAACGGAAAAGCAAATAAAAATAAAACTTGAAAGTGTTCTTTCAAGCATAAATGCTTTAATTGAAACAAATAAAAGTGGAAGAATGTTAAAAAGTGGCATAAATATAGCAATTATTGGAAAGCCGAATGTGGGAAAAAGCAGTTTATTGAATGCTTTACTTAACTATGATAGAGCGATTGTAACTGACATTGCAGGCACAACAAGAGATAGCATAGAAGATAGTTTTACATTTAAAGGCGTAAAATTTAACATATGCGACACAGCAGGCATCCGCAACTCCACTGATATTGTAGAATCAATAGGAATTGAAAGGGCAATAAACCAAATAAAATCAAGTAGCATTATATTGCTTATTGTTGATGCCAGTCGCAAAATAAATGCCGAAGATAAAAAGATATTTGAACTTGTTGAAGACTACACAACCCCAACAATTTTAGTAATAAATAAAATTGATGCAAAAGAAAATCAATTCAATACAACCGATTTACCAAAAAGTTGCAATATTTTAAATACAATAGAAATATCCGCTAAAAATAGCGAAAATATAGATAAATTAAAAAATTTGCTATACAATTTAACACTAGGTAAAGATTTTAATGCTTCCGCCCTACTTATAACAAATCAAAGACACTTAGAGGCATTAAAAATGGCAAGCGACAATTTAGGTCAAGCCATTAACAGCATTAGCAAAACAAGTTTAGATTGCATTACATTAGACATTAAAGAAGCGTGGAATAATCTTGCCAACATTACAGGTAAAGTTATAACCGAAGAAGTGATTGACTCAATATTCAGCAAATTTTGCTTAGGTAAATAAAAATGAAAAAATAAAGATTGTAATCAAATAAAAACACACTTAAATAAATTAAGTAAATTTTAAGAGCAATTTAATTTGCTCTTTTTCTTATTTATTAAACTTTCTTCAACTTAAAAATTTATTGCAATATCATTTTAAATTTATAATAAAACAATCAACCCTCCACCCTACAAAGCAAAAACAAATGCACAAATTTAAAATTGATGTATATAATGAATAAGGAGGAATAAATTGAAATTTTTTATTGACACATTAGACAATCGTTTAAAAATTATATTAAACAAACTACAAAAACAAAATTATGAGACTGCCGAAGTTTATGAATACAGCATAAAATTAGCAAAAGCGGGCGATATTTTTATTTTTTCTCCCGTTAAAAAATTTGCAAGCAAAGAAATCAAAAGCTTTCCAAACGGCATAACAATTTTTGCTGGTGTCCCCTTGGAAGATTTAACGCAAGTATGCAAAGAAAAAAACATAAAGTTTATAAATTATTTATCTTATGAAACTTTTTCAATTAAAAACGCCAATTTAACAAGCGAAGGAATTTTAGCAAAAATTTTAGAGTTAAGTCCAAAATCAATATACGAAAATCATATTTTAATTTTAGGTTATGGAAGGTGTGGAAAAGCACTTTCACAAATATTGAACAAATTAAATATTGATTTTGCCATATGTGATTATGATAAAAACAATTATGAAAACGCACTTTTTATTACAGATAAAGTTTATTTAAAAGATGAATTTTATAAGGACATAAGCAAATTTGACATAATTATAAACACCATTCCACATCAATTAATTGATTATGAAACCGCTTTAAAAATTGATAAAGATGCAATCTATTTAGAAATTGCATCAGTTCAATCACTTTCAGATAAAAGCATATCCATTTTAAATTATCATAAATTACCTGCATTGCCATCAAAATTTTGCCCCCTTTCCGCAAGTAATTTAATTTATGAAATTATTGAAAGCAATTTAAATTTAAAAAATTAGCCTTTTAAAAGCACTAACCAATCAAACAAAAACAAAAAACATAGGAGAAAATATTAAATGATAAAAAACATAGGATTTGCAATCACTGGTTCTTTCTGTACACACGAAAAAATTTTAGATTGCATCAAAAATTTAAAAGCAAAAGGATATAACATCCACCCCATTGTAACAAACAAAGTAAAACTTACAGACACAAGATTTGGTAAAGCAAAAGATTTTATTATTAATCTAGAAACAATTTGCGAAAACAAAGTAATTGACAATATAACAAGTGCGGAGCCTCTTGGTCCAAAAGGAATAATTGATGCACTTGTAGTCGCACCTTGCACAGGCAACACCATAAGCAAACTTGCAAACGCCATAACAGACAATGCAGTTACAATGACAGCCAAAGCATTAATGCGAAACAATAAGCCAGTCATTATAGGCATATCAACAAACGATGCACTAGGTTTAAACGCAAAAAATATTGCACAACTTCTTAATTGTAAAGGAATTTATTTCATTCCATTTATGCAAGATGATTTTATTAATAAACCAAAATCACTTGTTGCCAATTTTGATTTAATTGAAGAAACGCTTATAAATGCTGAAAACAACAACCAAATTCAACCAATGATTTTATCAAATCAAGCCAACAATAAATGTTCAAATTAAAAAGGAAACAAACACAAATGACAAAAACAATAAGCATAAAACGCCCTATTTTTCAAGGCACCGCAACGGCAATAATCACACCGTTTAAAGGCCGAGACAAAAAAATTGACTTTACTTCATTAGGAAAATTAATTGATTATCAAATAAAAAATGAAATTGACGCAATCACTTTGCTTGGCTCTACGGGCGAACCTTCAACACTAACAAACAAAGAACAAATTGAAATAATAAAATTTGCAATAAGAAGGATAAACAAAAAAACAAAATTAATTGTTGGTGCAGGTAGCAACAACACAACAGAAGTTATAAACAAATGCACCCAATTTGAAAAATTAGGAAAAATTGATGCCTTTTTAATTGTTACCCCATTCTATAACAAATGCACTCAAAGCGGACTAATTAAACACTTCACCAAAATTGCAAATAGCATAAAAACTCCAATTATCCTTTACAATGTTCCATCAAGGACAAATGTAAATATGCTACCACAAACTGTTAAAACACTCTCTAAACACCCAAACATTATAGCAATAAAAGAAGCAAGCGGAAACTTAAATCAAATTGCTCAAATTATAAATTTATGCGACCCTAATTTTTATCTTTATAGCGGAGATGATGCCCTAACCCTACCAGCAATGTCATTAGGAGCAAAAGGTGTTATAAGTGTCGCATCAAACGCAAAACCAAAAGAAATGGAGCAACTTGTTGACTTATGCCTAAACAAAAACTTTGCTTCCGCTAAAAAATGGCATTACAATCTTTTGAATTTATTTAATGCACTATCTTGCGAAGTCAACCCAATCCCTATAAAGTATTTATTATATAAGCAGCATCTTATAAAGAACATTCTTAGACTTCCTTTAACTCCACTTTCAAAAGAAAATGAAATAAATTTTAATAAATTAATATAATAAAATTTAACCACTTTCTTCTACCCAATAAAATTTTACTCAACCAACATTTAAAAGCCATTAACAATCACACATTAAAAAAACAATAAAAAGGCAAACAACTTAAAAATTTCTAAATTAAAGTGTTTGCTTTTTTACTAATCTAAATAACTGAAAACATCTCTCTATAAACCCCAAAATCCACACAAAAAAGTCAAAAAATCTAAGAAAGGTGTAAAAATCGCTTTACAAAAATCTAAGAAAGGTGTAAAAATTAAATCAAATTAGATAATTTTTTAAACGCACAAAAAAATATGGATAACCTTTATGATATATCCATATTTTTTAATTTTATAACTTTTATTTATCTATCTTAATTCTTTACCACAGTTTTTGCAATGTGAATTATCGAATGAATTTTCCGCACCGCAATCCGCACAAATCACTTTATCTTCAACTGACCTTCCGCAATTTGGACAACATTTTTCACCGTGCAATTCGCTTCCGCAGTTGTTGCAAAGTGCTTTATTAACTGTGCCTTTGCCTAAATTGTCTTCTGCAATAGAACCTTTTGTTGCCCTTAATGCACCGCCAACCCAAGTAAAATATATTCCAAAAATAACAAGCGGAATAAACAACACAATAAATATGATACCAAACACAAGTTTAACAATATTTACACTATCTTCCGCACTGCAAGTTGATACCATAACAATGCCAAGCACCAAAAACACTAAACTACAAACTAAACTTATAATGCCCAAAACAATTAAGGCTGTTTTCCCCTTTTCAATTTTATTCATAGCAAACTCCTTCTATAAAACTTAATTTTAAATAATTACTCAATTATTCTTATACAATCACATTTTCACTTATTCTATTTTTTAGGCAATTAAATCCACCAAACTCAACTAAAAGTCCACTCTACTCGCCCAAAAACAACACAAGCAAAATAGGGATTAAAACAATTAAAACACTAAGGATTATCCCAAATGCAACCTTTACCTTAGATATAGGCAATCCACTGCCAACTTTTCCCGTCTGCCCATTCATATAAGTTATATATTTCTTATCCTTATACATAAACTCAAATGTATAAACGGGCATCATACAATAGGCATAACATTTATTGCTATATATAGATTGCACATCCAACTTATCAACCCCATCATAAGAATACTTGCTTAAAATAGCATTCCTAATCTGCTCTTTGCAAATTTCCGCACTTTTTGAAACCGCATTCCTAAATGGCTCGTTATATTGCTCCACTTTATACCCAAGCATATATTCGGGTTTAAAGTCCGCTTTAAGCGAAAAATCAAACGGCAACAAACTTTTAAGTTCAAACTGCGTTAGCCTTGAACTAGATTCCACAAGCACATTCCTATGTTTAAAATCTAAATCACCTTTAATGTTAAACCTAACAACTGTTGTATGCCTATTATCGCCTGTTCCATGCGTTTCATACCTATAAAGCACACCCTTATATGTTGAAGATGTATCTGCATCAAAACTAAATGCAGGGAAATAAAATCCTTCAATCTTATTCTCTGGCAATAATTTCTTAAAACTTCTAGGTGCCATAAACTTCTTTTTCACTTGTTTTTGAAAGTTGATAGATGCCTGAGCCTTATCAAAGGCAAATCTAACAATAGAACTAGGATAAAGACCCTTAATCTCTTTTTCTACAACAATATTTTGACTATCACAATAAGGACAATCAATAGAAATTTCATTATTTTTAAGTTCAATCGTAGAACCACAACTTTTGCACTTTATATACTTTTGCTCTTGTAGCCACGCAATTAGCGCATCATCATTCACATCATCATAAGGCATTTTTGCATTATTAGATGAAAATTCAATCGTTTCTTTTGTCCCACACTTCTCGCATTTCAACGCCCCATCATTAGGCGAATATTTTAAATTATTTCCGCAATTTTCACACTTTCCATCAATGGTTTCTAACTTAACACCATTATTCATCTATTTTTTCTCCGCATTCAGGGCAAAACTTTGTCTTATCCCCTACAACCTTACCACACTTCTTGCAAACTTTTCCAGTTGGTGCACCACATTCAGGGCAGAACTTTGCACCCTTAGCAAGAGTCGCCCCACACTTAGCACAAGAATTGCCTTGCTTAGCCCCACACTCTGGACAGAATTTAGCATTAGCATTCATCTTAGCACCGCACTTAGAGCATTCAATTTGATTTGATTTAGCAGATAAGCCAACGCCTTGCGGATTAGATGTGGCAAGATTTTGCCCAAAAATGTTACCAATGGCAGCACCCGCACCTAAGCCAACGCCAATGCCAGCCATATTGCCACCGCCTTCATTTTGTGCCGCATCTCGCATAGCATTCGCTGCTTGATATTGTGTGTATGTTCCCATCTTATCTTCCAATACACCAAGTTTTGTTCTTTCATCAAGGGCTTTTTCAACTTCTTCTGGCAATGATAAGTTTTCAATTACAACCGTGCAAAGTTTTAAACCAAACTTACCAAATTTCTCCTTAGAACATTCCAAAATAGAACCAGAAAATTCATTATAATTAGATGCCAAATCTAGTGCAGAAATTTTACTTTCAGCAATCGCATCAGTCATTGATTGAATAAGCATAGGTCTAATTTGAGATTCTACATCCGCAACTTTGTAAACTTGATTTTGACCAAACATTTCAGTCATAAACAATTTAGGATTTTCAACCTTAAATGAGTAAACACCAAAACCTCTTAATCTAATTGTGCCAAAATCGGCATCTCTCATCATTATTGGATTTTGTGTGCCCCACTTGTTACCCAAAAATTGTTGCATATTAATGAAATAAATATCAGCATCAATAGGTGAGTTTCCACCAGTTGGCAATGATAAAATCTTAGTAATGAATGGTATATTCTCTGTTGCAAGTTTATATGTACCAGGTCCAAATATATCACACACTTGACCCTTATGCACAAAAATTGCAGTTTGAGTTGGCCCAACAATTAATGTTGAACTATTCATTATTTCTTCTCTATCTTTTAACTTAAATCTGCTTACAATGGTATCTTTATCAATATCTTTACACTGTATAACTTCAAGCAACTGTTTCTTTATAAAACTAAATAATCCCATAATCTTCTCCTAAAAGCCATAATTAAAAATTCAATTTGAATAACTATTCAATATAATCAATATTGGTTAATTCTCTACTTCACATAATATATTACTATATTATGCAAAAAATGTCAACTTTACAAATGAAATTTTTATAAAGCAATTAAAATATTTTTAAAAGGCAAAAATATTTATTTTAATAAAGCAATTTTGATACATTCATCAAAAAAAGATACATAATTATCACTTAAAATTATTCTTTTTTACATATGTACAACATATGAGCACTAACCCCACACATATCTTCTCTTTCGCAAACTGATAAATGATATCTAACCCATTCTTTAAACTGCTCATCTGTTAGTTCATTAACTTTATCTTTAAGGCACGCAGAAAATCCATCAGTTGCAACATTGTGCAAATATTTTACTTTAAAACCATTCATCATATGCATAAATTCACTTATGCAAAAAGTTGCAAAAATATTATTTTCATTATTAAAGAACCTAAAATTTTCATCAAACTCAATGCCCTTACCTTTTATAATATTTTCGCCAAGACCCCAATTAATCATTACACTATCATTTGGTATATACGCAATCATAATCACTCCACCACTTTTCGTAACCCTAATTGCTTCACTTATTGCTTTTCTTTGCTCATCCTCACTATATAAATGATAAAGCGGACCTAGCACTAGCGTAACATCAAAAACATTATCATCAAACCTAGACAAGTCAACCGCATCCCCTTGCTCTGCCTTTATCTTCATTCCATCTTTTACGTGCGATTTAAGCACATCCAAATTATGCTCAATAAATTCAATAGCAGTAACATTAAAACCTTTTTCAGCGTAGTGCAAAGAATATCTTCCTGTTCCTGCACCAACTTCCAAAATCTTGTCCCCCGCCTTTTGTCAAGCATTTTCGGCTCTTTTTTGAAAAAGTTGCAAAATTTTTAATTTTCTACCCTTTTTTAGTGTTTCATCCTCCATTTTTGTACAACTTTTGCAATTTTTGTCTTTTCATCTTATCCACATCCTCTCATAAAAAGTGGATAAGTTTTTGTGAATTTGACTTAATTAATTTATATTTTTTATTAAGTTTTTTAACCTAATTTTGCTTTGTTTAGAGCTTTCTGCTTAATGGTTTTATTGTAGGAAATGAACGCTAGGCAAAAACGGGTTGAGCGAGCAGTCAAGTGTAATGGCAAAGGCGATTGGGTTTTAGTGGCGTGTGTGAGTTGTTGAGTGTGTGAAACGCAGACGGGCGTGTATGAGGGCTAGGATTCGCCTTTATCCGCACTTGGGGCGAGCAACCCTTTCAATCATTCTTAGCGGAGCGGTTCTGCTTTAAATATCTATTTATTTTAAGCAAAAACTTGCTTTTTGCGATTTCGCTTCTATTCTATATTTATTTAAGCAATGCGGAGAGTGGAGCACTGCGGTTCTACTTTGGGAACGACTGTGGGTGCGTTTAAAGGGTTGCTTTGGCTTTTGGGTGAAGTTGGATGCGGGCTAAAGAGCGAGCGGAGCGAACGGTTAGCGAAAGCGAAGGGGCAAGCGAGCGTGAGCGGGGCTTGCCTACCCTGTGCGAGAGCGGTCGTGAGCGGAGCGAGTTTTGTGGGGGCGGAAACGCTGGCACGGACAAGCACAGGCGGGCACGCAAATTTATTTGCGGGGCGGGCTTGCGGTTGCGGTGTTTCCGCACCCCACTTAATTGCCGTTGCTTTGCTTTTGAGCAAAGGGCTTGCTTGCTATTTGCAAGCCAAATTGCTTTTAAGCAATTTCAACGGCAACTTGATCCATTTTTAGCGTAAGCGATTCCGCTTATATAATTGCATTGCGTTAATTCGTGCTACGTGTTTAAATATAAGAACATATAAGTGAAGATAAAAGTACACCTAAAAAACTTATGACTAGCATTAAAACTATTGCTTTTCCCACATTTTTGACGGATAAATTAGCAAAATAAAGTGCACTTACAAAAAGCACTGTTTCGCTTGACCCCATAATAACACAAGCAATTCTTGCGGGTTTGCTATCTGCACCAAAATGATTTATGATATCTTGCAACAATGCTAAACTTCCACTACCCGTGAATGGTCGCAAAATGACAAACTCAGTAAGCTCGGTAGGGACACCACAAAAAGATAGAACAGGTGCCACCGCTTTTATAACATATTCGCCCACACCACTATAACGCATTAAAGCGACTAGAAGCATAATTGCACATATGTAAGGCATTATATCTATAACTAAATTAAAACCCGCCTTTGCTCCTTTGCAAAAACTATCATATGCATTAACCCGCTTTACCCACGCATAAACCAAAATTGCCAAAATAATAATTGGCATAACATATGCACTCATTTTCGCACCACACCCCACTTACATAATTGCCCTGCTATATCAACCAACCATTAAATGCTCATTTCTTAAATTGACTTCATTTTATTTTCCAATATATTGCCCACTTCTTTCATCTTTAAACCCATCTTTAAAAAGCAACTTTACAAACAAAATTGTTAAAGCAAAACAAACAACACTTACAATGATGATGGGCAAAATCACATCACCACTTGCCCTGCTTCCATTTTCACTTCTCATTAAAATAATAGTGCTTGGCAAAATTTGAATTGAACAACAATTTATTGCAAATAACATTATCATTGCCTTTGTTGCTTGTCCACCCTTTTCTTTTACTATATCTTTTGAATTGCTTTTATCCTTTTTAAAAAAGTCAAATAAATTTTTTTTGCGTTTATTCTTATTTAATTTATCCCCACAATTTTCAACACAAGAATTTTGCACAAATTCATTTAGCCGTTTTTCATTTTTCATTCTTTCTTCATTTAACTTATTCATTGCCTTAAGCCCCACAGGCAAACTAGCATTGCCTAGACCCAAAATATTTGCGGACATATTTATGGCAATCAACTCGCTTGATTCCTTGCCAATGTTTCCAAACAAAAAGAATATAAAAGGTGTTAATAACTTTGATAACTTGTCCGCCAACCCACTTTCTTCAATAATGCTTATAATGCCCATCCAAAAAATGTAAATACCCGCAAGTGTAAAACATAATTTAAGCGAATCATAAATAGATGCCGTTGCAGTAGATAAAAGTAAATTAGGGTCACTAAACAAAAAAAGCACAATACTAGCACAGACTAAAATAGTCCACAAAAAATTCATATTTAATTTTTCCCTTTGACATTATAATATATGATATGATATAATAAAGGGAGTTTATGCAAGCATAAAAACTTGCTTGTTCAATAGAAACACCAAAATAATTTTATTTAGTATTGCTTTATTTAGCATTACTTTTTCAAAATGAAAAAACAATTAATAAAGTAAAAAAATAATAGAATAATAATTTAATTAAAAGGATAAAACATAAAATAAAAATGATAATTGACACGCACGCACATTTAGTTGATGAAAAAATAACAAAAACGCCAAAGGAAGTTATAGAAAACTTTTTTAAGCGTGGCGGAAACAAAATTTTTGCAATAAGCACAAGCTTAAAAGATGCAGAAATTGTGGCAAGCACCTGCGCTTTATATGCAAACGCCTACCCTGTTACAGGGGTACATCCACATATGGCAGATGAAATGACAAAAGAAAAATTTGAAAGACTAGAAGAATTGATAAAAGATGCCACAGCGGTTGGCGAAATAGGCTTAGATTATTACTATGATTTTTCAGACAGGGAAAAGCAAAAAGAAGTTTTTATAAAGCAACTTGACTTAGCAGTAAAATATGGCAAGCCCGTAAATATTCACACAAGAGAAGCAACGCAAGACACTCTTGACATTTTAAAAAAATATAATGGATTAAAAGGCATTATCCATTGTTTCAGTGGTAGCGTAGAAACAGCACAAGAATACATAAAATTAGGTTACCTATTGGGCATTGGCGGTGTTGTAACATTTAAAAATGCGGAAAAGATAAGAAATGTAGTTAAAACAGTTGGGCTAAACCACATTGTGCTTGAAACCGACTCCCCTTATCTAACCCCAGAGCCACACAGAGGCGAAGAAAATGAACCATACAATGTTACAATAGTTGCACAAAAAATAGCGGACATTCTTGAAACAAATGTTGCAAATGTTTATGATAAAACAACGGAAAATGTTTTTAAATTATTCAATTTGAAAAATTAAAAATTGAATTATAAAATAAATCAATCAAAAGAAAAGGCAAATTAAATATTTTTAATTGATTATAATCCTAATTATTAAACATAAGTGGAATAATGATAAAAAAACAAATAAGATAAGGGACAAGTAAAACAAAATGGAAGTAACAAAATTATTAAAGGAAAACAATTTTGAATTTGCAAAAAAGTTTGGTCAAAATTTTATAACAGACACAAATCTTTTAAACGCAATAATTGCAGATTGCAATCTTTTGTCAACTGATGAAGTGCTAGAAATTGGCACAGGTGCGGGGACACTAACGCAAGCAATCTCTAAAAAGGTGCATAAAGTTGTAACATACGAGATAGACAAACGCCTAAAAGACATTTTAAGCGAAACACTAAAAGACTGCCCAAATGTAACGCTAAATTTTGACGACATTATGGAAAAAGATTTGCTAGAAATAGAAAAACAATTTACAAAGCCATATCATTTAGTTGCAAATCTTCCCTATTACATCACCACACCAATAATTTTTAAGTTTCTAAATAGCAAGAAATTAAAAAGTCTGAACATAATGGTGCAAAAAGAAGTTGCAGAAAGAATTGTTGCAAAAAGCGGAAAAGATTATGGCATTTTAAGTATAATGATTGATTTCTATGCAAACGCAAAAATTGCCCGCATTGTAAACCGCAATTTATTTACCCCACCACCGAATGTTGACAGTGCAATCGTGCAAATTGCTATAACACATAAATATGATTGTAACGAAGACTTATTTTCCCTTCTTGTCCATAAAAGTTTCGCAATGAGACGCAAAACCCTGTACAACAACCTAAAACAAGCCTTTAACCTATCCACACCACAACTTGCAGACCTTATCGCCCCTCACCCACTAACCACTCGTGCTGAACAACTTTCAACACAAGACTTTGTAAACCTAACAACCAAATTAGAAAGAATATTGCAAATTAAATAATTTATTAAAATTACTATAAAACAAATTCAAAATATTTCAACTAGTTATTTATAATTAAAAGTTAAAAACTAAATACAATTAAAAGCAAAAAATAAAATAAAGATAAAAATGATTTAATTGAATTCGCCATTCCTGCATTATAGAGAGAAAGTTCAACGTTCCTTGCATAACAGGTGTAGGCGAACAAACAAAACAAAAATTGTTAAACAAAAAAGTCAGCCTAAATGCCACAAATGGCACAATAAAAATTCTATCTTAGCCACCACTTTTCAATTAAGCCAAAATGCAAAATAATAAAGAATAAATTAAAAAGAAAATTTATAAGAAATCGCAAAACAATCCAACCCCATTAATAAAACTTAACATACAATAAAAGAAGAAATCCAAAGAAAAAAATTCACGCAAACAAGCGTGATTTTTTATTGAAGATAAAAATGATATCTAATTTTTTCCAACTCAAAATAGGTTCAAAACTAGGTTCAGCAATTCGCTATATGCTAGGAAAAACCTACAAAAAAATGGCGGAGAGTGAGAGATTTGAACTCTCGCTGGCTTTTAACACCACTACATCCTTAGCAGGGACGCCCCTTCGGCCTCTTGGGTAACTCTCCATTGACACTTTATAAGTCTACCATATTTTTTTGTGTTTGTCAACACTTTTTTGCCTTTTTTAAAATTTTAGTTTGTTAAGCTTCTTTCTGAGGTTTTAATTAGATATCCTTAAAACTACATTAAGTCTCCTTTATCTCATTTATAAAACAAAATTTACTTATTTATTATTTTAAATTGTAGGATAACATTGTTTTTAAACTATGCTAAGAATTTATTGTTAAATAGTAAACATATTATTTACCTTATTGTTTTAGAATATGTGCTTATATATATGTTGGTTTTTGTAATTAGTTACAATACAGAAGTTTCAGCGTAAAAATTTTGACTTAAAATAGAGATTTTTATTGACTTTGTTGCATAAATTTGATATTATAAAAGTGATTGTTTTATTAAAAGGAGTAAGTATATATGAAAATTGCTATATCAGTGGATAGTGCAGCAGATTTATCTAAGGAGTTGATTGATAGATACAATATTGCAGTTGTGCCATTTACTGTAAACTTGAAAGATGGCAGCAAATTGGACGGTGTTACCGTTACTGGAACAGAACTTCTTGACTTTGTTGATGAAACAGGCGAACTACCTAAGACTTCTGCCCCTAGTGAACTTGCTTATCAAGAACATTTTGAAAATTTATTGAAAAATAATGATAAAGTGATTCATTTTTGCATTTCAAGAGATTTATCCGTTGCTTGCAGTAATGCAGAGAGAGCAAGCAATAATTTTGAAGGTAAAGTTGCCGTTATTGATGCAAAGTCGCTTAGTTCAGGTATAGCATTGCCAGCATTATATGCTTGTGACCTTATAGAGGAAGGAAAAGATTTTGGTGAAGTTGTAGAAAAATGTAAAGAATGCATCCCATATGTTCAAGCATCTTTTACATTGGACAGTTTAAAACTTCTTCACAAAGGTGGAAGATGTAGTGGAACAACAAGACTTATATCAATGGCACTTGCAATTAAACCATCTATGCTTATGCAAGACGGAAAACTTGTTGCTCACAGAAAATATATGATGAGAAAATTTGAAGCCGTTGTAAAAAAATATGTTTTGGACACATTAGAAGAATTTAATGACTTTGACACAAGGCGTGTTTTCGTAACCCACACTCCTACATCACCAGAAGTTGTTGACATAGTTAAAAACTTAGTAAAAAGCAAATTTGAAGAAGTTTTGGAATGTGAGGCAGGCGCAACCGTTTCAAGCCACTGTGGCAAAAATACAATAGGAATTTTATATATTAATAAAAAGAGATAAGAAAATTTAATTAAATTAAATAATTAACCTTTTAATTTAATCCATTATAACACAAACAAAAAGACCATTAAAATGTTTAAATTTAATGGTCTTTTTTTAATAACTTTATTCGCTAAACTAAATCTCTTTTGTTGCAAAAATTAATTTTTAAAATATATTATTTAGAAATCATTTTTTGCTCAACATAATCTTTAAACTTATCCAAAAAATTATCACGCAAATCATAAATGGCAAACAAGTTTTGTTGCAATTCTTTTTCACTTTTTAATTTAGCACAAACAATCTCCACCCCTGCAACATCTCCATTATTAAATTGCTTTTCCAAATCGCTGTTAAGTTTCTCTATTGTAACAAGCAACTCATCTTTCCCTCTTTGCTCATCTTCAATGTTTTTCACAAACTGTTTCACTTGCCCATTTTTAGCAATGCTCCTTTGCTTATCTAATTGTCTTGCAGTTTCTATCTCTACTCTCCTATCACACTTGCTCTCATACTTTTTTACAAGGGTATCCACTTTTTCGTTTTTAACTTCATATATCGCCAAAGCATCAACAAACCCCTTACCCTTTAAAAGCAAATTATTCAACATTTGCAAACACTGCTCGCTATTTATCCTAAGTTCAGCATTTGCACTTTTTAGCACTTCTATAAGCAAATAATCATCATATGCTACACCTTTATATTTGTACATTTTTAATTTCCTTAATTAACTTTTTCAATTTAATATTTCCATAAAAACATTCATTAAAATATGAAAGATTAAATTAATTTATATACTATATATGGTAGCACAAACTTTGGCATTTGTCAACATTTTTGTTTATTTGTCTATGTATCAAACGTACTCCACCACAAAAAATAGGCAACAATTTTAATTGTCGCCTATATTTTAGCTTATTTTTTGATTTGCAATTTTTAATGCTATTCTTAAAATCTTTATCAACTTATCAATATAATCAAAGCACAACATTTTAACCTTTTAATTCAAATAGATTTACATTATAAATCTATTTCAGTTACATCATCTTCAATTAAACAATTTAAATCTTCGTTTATATCTGCATTTTGACAAATCTTGCTTGTTGGCATTTTCAAATAAACACCTTCCGCTTTCGCAAGCACATTGTTATCCATATCTCTAATTTCGCCACTAGCGTAAAATAGGCGTGATGAATTTTTAGTTATATAACCTACCCCTTTAAGTGGCACGCCATATGGCACAGGTTTTTTAAAATCCACTTTAATTGATGTAGTTACACCAAATGTTTCGGGCTCTATTGTCCAAACAACTCGCCCAATCATCTCATCTAAAAGAGCAGTTATAAGTCCGCCATGCACACGCTCTGGATAACTTTGATGTTGCTCCTTAAATTGAAATAAAGAACAAAGCATTCCATTTTCCATTTCGTAAAATTGTGCCTTTACACCCAAATCGTTTTGCATACCGCAAATAATGCACATTTTCGCATTCGTCTGTTTTCTTTTTACTTTTACTTTCATAAACTTCTTAATTGACCTCTAACTTAACAAAATTATTTTCCCCAATCTTTTGTAAAAAAGTCAAACTTTGCCTCAATCGGCTTAACTTTATGATTTTCTTTTTCTCCATCAAAGAAATCTTTAAGCGGATTAAATATATATTCCCAATTATGCCACTTATCATTAAAACCTAAATAATCCGCAACCCTCTCTGCACCACTTGGCACAAACGAATGTAGCAAAGTGCAAGCAACTCTTGCCATATGCAAAGTATTATAAACAACCGCATTCTTCGCATCCAAATTTTCCGCTTTTTGCATTTTTGCTTGGAAATATTTATTTATATTCCTTATAAAACTATCCAAATTGTTTGAACATACATGGAATTTATATCCATACATATTGCTTTCAAAATCTAAAATTGCTTTTTCGCACAAAGCTTTAACTTCATCCGCAACCGTACAAACAGGAATAATATTATCATTATTTTCCTTTAACTCAAACAAACAATGCCTTAACACTCTGTTAAACACATTTGTAAGCAAATTTCCTTCCTTCTCCACAACATCAATGTCATTCTCTCCAGCATCTTTTATTGCATACTTAGGATTAAAACTTGCACTGTTATTGCCTAACCCCATACCTAAAAAATGCATCCTTAATTGCTCAACATTGTATTTTTCAAGCAACTCGTCAGCCATTGGCGGTTTTATTGCTCCGCTTGAACTTGCCTTGCTTCCCAAAAAAAAGATATGCTTATTTACAATTAAATTAGGTAACTTGACTTCACTATATCCTAATCCATTACCCTTATCCGCCTTTAAAGCCTCAAACATTGCCATTTCGCAAGGACCATAAAAATACATATTGTCTTCACCTAAAAATTGATAAACTTCCGCATCTTCACTATTCCACCAGTCTTTCCAATCTTTGCTTGGCACATCACATTCACCTACTTCGCTTAAATACGCCTTTGTAAAACTGATAGGTGCCCACAAAGACTCTGGCCAACAATAGAAGGTTAAATCCTTCATTCCATCAATCACTGGCGTCTTTACACCCCACTCAATGTTGCCTGTCATTCTAAACGGCACAAGCGTTTTCCCCGTTCTAAACCTAAGTTTATTTTCCGCCAAAATGTCGCACGCACTTTCTCTATCATCAAGAGTTTCAAAAGTAATAGTAAAACTTGGCTTGTTCGGTAAATCTTCGGTTACAACAAAAGGAGGCAATGTATCTTTAATACTTTCCCAAACTTCCATTTGGTCTCGCCTTAAAATATATATTTCAGGCTTTTTCAAAAACTCTCTAAGTTCCTTAACAACAAAATTCCTTGTTCTTTTGTCTTTCGCTATATCATCAAGCCATACAGACACATCATTACAATAACTTGCCATATCAAAATACCAATTATTAATCGGCTTCAATATAGGTGCTTTCCCACTTAATGTGCTAATAGGATTAATTAAATCCTTCGGCAAAAATTGATGCCCCAAATCGCACTCATCCGCATATGCCTTTTCACTTTGACAACCATCCACAGGACACTTACCAATAACTTGCCTACCATTTAAAAATGTTTGCTTTTCTTCATCAAAAAATTGATAAGTATTCATTTTTTTTAGCGAACCAACCCTATAAAGACTTTCAAAAATTTCCGCACAAGTTTTGTTATGGAACTCTGCACCTATCCCAAAAGCTGATGCGCCAAAAAAATTGAACCCTATTTCATATTTATTTAATGATGCAACTTGCTTATCGTGATTACTCTTGACATAGTCTAAAATTGTGCCATTAAACTTTCCCGCTTCAACTAACTTCCTATATCCTTCCAAAATAGGAGAGCCATAGCAATCTGTTCCACTTTGCATTATAACATTCTTTTCGCCAATCCTGTCCCGCATAAATCTAGCAAAACAATCTGCCTGCACCATCATTCCGCCTATATGCCCAAAATGCAACTCTTTATTTCCATATGGCATTCCAGTTGTTATAATTGCCCTTTTAGGAAATTTTGGTCTAACCCTAACAAACTCACTCATTTAAAACTCCTCTATAATTCACAAATCACCTAATTTTATCCATTAAAAAGCGGACAAAATGAAATTAAAATGCAAAAAATTTTATATAGTAAAAATCCATTTTTTATTTACTTTCTTATAATAACATTATATTAAATTACAACAAAAAAGTCAAGCAATATAATAAACTGCAAATTCAATTTTTATATGAAAACGATTTAACAATACTTTTAAAGAAAAAATGACAAAATTATTAAATTTCAATTCTGTCATCTTCCATTTATTTTAATCAAATTACGTTGTATAATCTTTATATATATCAGCAATTAGTTCAGCCCACTCTGGGTCGTATTCATACTCAAAATCTTCTTGAATAGTTTCCAAAACTGGCACAACTGTTTGATATTCAAGCACTAACTTAACTTCCCTACCTTGCCACTCATTGCCTATGCCCGTAGCTGAAAGTTTAATGCTTTCAATAATCTTTTTATATGGCGCTCCAGGAATTGCTATATCATACCAATAATACCAATCATAATACTTCTTTATCGTTGCATCTTTTGAATTATGAATATCTTCAATAAATGCTTGATATTGCTCACCTTGATATTCTATATAGAAACGAAGCCTTAAAGAGAATGGACTTAATTCTTCTTTTGTTCCGTCTTCCTTTTCAACCGTTCTCTCTGAACCAACAGAAAGTGCATTGTTAAATTCAATCGTATCACCAGGTTTGAAAATAAATTCCTTCATACCAAATTGGTTTATTCCAGTTTCCTTGATATCTATAATCATTCCTTGCGGAACAATAACAATAGGTTTCGGAGGGAAAAGCACATCCCTAAATAAGAACACCAACCCGCCAATTAAAAGCAAAAGCAATAATAGCAATAAAAGCCACCATTTTTTCTTCTTTTGTTGTTTTCCTTGAAGACCCGCTTCATCGCTAGAATCAGGGTTTATGCCACCGCCTAAATCCGCACCGCCACCTTTTCTTTTCTTCTTCTTTTTCTTTGCTTTTAACTGCTCCAATTCACTATCATCAAGAGTTAAATCCAACTCACTAACTTCTTCCTGCTTGTCCGCCTTTACTTCCTCACCAGCCTTCTCTTCCTCTTGCTCATTGTGATTTTCTTCACCACTTTCTTCAATTTGTGGTTCATTTTGTGGTTCGTTATCGGATAAATTATTTTCATTTTGACCTTCTTGCAAATCTAGCCCGCTTTCTTC
Source organism: Christensenella sp. UBA6406 (assembly GCA_002438625.1). Classification (GTDB taxonomy): domain Bacteria; phylum Bacillota; class Clostridia; order Christensenellales; family UBA1242; genus UBA4647. The sequence continues at coordinate 9,540 of DJPS01000043.1, read as the reverse complement.
TTCACCACTTAAAGCATTGTCATTTATAGCATCTTTTTCATTTGCGACATTTAAATCTAAATCTGCACTAGCAGAAATGTCTGCACCCACATCTGCATTAATTTCCGCATTAACATCACCATTCAAATCATCACTTTCAATGCCGTTCATATCTAAACTTTCATTAGAAACATCGCTTTCGCCCAAATCGCTAGAAACATTTATGCTTGCATCTATACCACCGCTAGCCACTTCTCCAGCAGTTGTTGATGCGTCCACATTTGCATCAAATTGTACATTATTTTCAACTTGTGCATCTACCTTAGGCGAAACATTCTCATCAAAATTGATTGTTGATTTTGATGTACTTTTTGCTTTATTTGCTTTGTTTGCAGACTCTGTTGCAGCAGCCACCACTTGTGCCTTTTTACTGCTGTTTCCTGTTGGGCGTTTCTTCTTTTGCGTTACACCACCCGCATTTGTAGTGCTACTTGCCTTAGGTCTTCCACTGGAAGAACTTGACTGCTCGCCTGATTTTGGTCTACCACGCTTTTTGGTCGTAGATAAATCCTTTTCTTCACCCATAGCTAATCCTCCCCTTTCATATTTGCATACTTATGCTAGTTAAAGAAATGGTTGTCCTTATTCACTTTCCGCCAAAAACATTGTGCTAAATTAATCATTAAATTGAATAATATCAATAGTAATAAAGATTAAAATGTTTTTAGTCCAAGTTTTTTTTTGCTATTACATTGTTACCATTGTTGTTTGATTTGTAACTAAATAAATATCTAAACAATTATTTTTGCAAACACTTGCCAAAAGTGCTAAATTCGGCAAATAATGTCTATAATTGTCTATTCATATTACATTATATTATATTTTGGTCAATTTGTAAAATAAAATGCAAAGATTTTTTAAAAATTTTTAATTTTTATCCCTTTTTAATTGATTTTACTCTTTTTCTAAGTAAAAAAATGCACAAAATAAGGATTTCAATTCAATCTTATTTTATAAAAAAATTAAAAATGCAAAAAATTATTGCTTATTTAGATAAAAAGATATATAATAAAATAATAAAGGAGATTTTGACAATATAATGAAAAAGGCAATAGTGATAGGAAGCGGACACGCAGGTTGTGAAGCGGGTTTAGCATTAGCAAGAATGGGAATAGAAACAACAATTTTAACACTTAATTTAGATAGCATTGCTTTTTTGGCGTGCAACCCATCAATCGGTGGAACGGCAAAGGGGCATTTGGTATGTGAGATAGATGCACTTGGTGGAGAAATGGGCGTAAATGCAGATAAGACACTTATACAACTTAGAATGCTAAATATGGGAAAAGGTCCAGCAGTGCAAAGTTTACGTGCTCAAGCGGATAAAGTTAAATATCATAACGCAATGAAACTTACCTTAGAAACAACCCACAACCTACACATTAAGCAAGCGGAAGCAAGCGGAATATTGGTTGAAAACGGCAAAGTCATAGGCGTAAAAACTGCACAAGGGGCAACATATGAAGCGGATTGCATTGTTGTCTGCACAGGCGTTTATCTAAATAGCAAAATAATTATAGGTCCTTACACAAAAGAAGTTGGTCCAAACGGATTTGCAAACGCAACATATTTAACCCAAAGCCTGCTAAACTTAGGCTTTAAGATTAGGCGTTTCAAAACAGGCACCCCCGCAAGAGTGCACAAAGATAGCCTAGATTTTAGTAAAATGGAAGAACAAAATGGTGATGACAACATTCAAAGTTTTAGTTTCTTAACCAAAGAAAAACCTAAAAATGTTGCAAAATGTTATTTAACTTACACAACAACAAAAACGCACGATATAATTAAAGCAAATTTAGATAGATGCCCAATGTTCAGTGGTGAGATTAAGGGCATTGGCCCCCGTTATTGCCCATCCATAGAATCTAAGATTGTGCGATTTGCAGATAAAGATAGGCACCAAATTTTCCTTGAACCTGAATCACTTGAAACAAAGGAATTTTATGTGCAAGGAATGAGCACTTCAATGCCTATTGATGTACAAGATAAAATGTATCATAGCCTTATAGGAATGGAAAATTGTGAAATATTAAGAGATGCTTATGCTATAGAATACGATTGCATTGATAGCACTCAATTAAAACCTACCCTAGAATCAAAACTCGTTGAGGGACTTTATTTTGCAGGGCAAATTAACGGAAGCAGTGGATATGAAGAAGCAGGTGCACAAGGCATTGTTGCAGGCATAAATGCAGGCTTAAAAGCACTAGGAAAAGAGCCATTGATTTTGTCAAGAGATTCAAGTTATATAGGCGTGCTTGTGGATGACCTTGTTACAAAAGGCACAAACGAACCATATAGAATGATGACAAGCCGTGCGGAATATAGATTACATTTAAGGCAAGATAATGCAGATATAAGATTAACCCCATACGGCATTAAGTGTGGACTAGCAAGCAAAGAAAGGCAAGAAATATTTGAAAATAAATTAAGCGAATTAGAAAAGGCAAAAGCCGAATTAAACCAAAATTTCAGCCCCGCCAAAGTTGAGGAATTATTTAAATTAAAAGACGAAAACTTGCCTAAAAGTGGCATAAGTTTAGCACAAATTATAAAGCGTAACAATATTGATGCCAGCGACTGTCAAGAACATTTAGGCGTATTTGAAGGCATTTCAAAAGATGTTTTAAATTATTTAAGCATAGAGTTAAAATATGAAGGTTATATTGCCAAAGAACAACTACAAATAAAGGAAGCACAGGATAAAGAAAACAAAAAACTTCCACAAGATTTTGACTATAACTCTATTCAAGGTCTACGCCTAGAAGCAAGGCAAAAACTTAATGACATAAAGCCACTTAGCATTGGACAAGCAAGCAGAATAAGTGGGGTTAGTCCTGCTGACATTGCAATATTATTGTGTTATTTTAGATAGATAAATAATTTAAGTTGCAATAAATTAAAATTTATTATTTAAATAAATCAATTTCAATTATTGATAAAAATAATTAAATATAAGCAAAAAGAACCGCTAGAAATCCATAAAATAGCGGTTTTTTGTTCTTATGTTTTGGTCTATTTAAAACCTTTGCAATGTTATTTTTGCTTTTAAATGAATAAATTATCTTGTTAATTAAATTTGACAAACTTTACAATTTGAAATATGTAGATATACATTTAAAATTTTAAAATATGATTTACTCCATTTAACATTATATCATTAACATTATGATTCGCAAGAGAATAATAAATAACTTTACCATCTCTTTTAAACTTAACCACATTTAAATTTTTTAAAAGTTTAAGTTGATGACTTACCGTTGTTTGATTTATATTTAAAAGTGTGCTGATATCATTAACACAAAGTTCACTCATAGAAAGTGCAGACAAAATTTTTATTCTTGTTGGGTCGCTATATGCTTGAAAATAATCTGCAAGCAACTCCAAAACTTCTTGACTTGGCAAGTAACTTAAAATATCATTTTGCTTCTTTTCATCTACTGCTAAACATTCATTATACATTTTTATTTTCTCCTTTAACTTCTTATAAATTTTCTTCATTTTGCAATATTTCTTTTATCAATTAAATTATGCCATACAAAAAAAGTTGTAACAATTACGAATTTTGTCGCATAGTCAATTAATGAGCAATATTTTTGTCTTAAAAGGAGTAAAATTGTAAAATGAATAATTGGGAAATACTTTTAATCATTGGTCTTGCAGTCCTTGCACAAGCAACAAACATTGACCTTGCCAACAACACAATTATTTTGCTAATCTTGCTTTTAGCATTAATGGCAAACACAAACAACAATGGCAACTGCTGTTGCAACCGCAACAATAACACGCAAACCATAACAACCTTTATTTAAAACACTTTATAATCTTAATAATTAAATCAAGACACTTTAACCAATGCATAAATAACAAAAAAAGTCCAATTCAATTTGGACTTTTCTTTGCGTATAATTAATTTACATTTATCTAAATTTGTTTTTCATATATTTAAATTCAAATATTAAATTTTATCAATCTATTAATTTAAATCTATCTCTACCATATGGTGATTGATTTGGTCAGTTGATGTTAAATAAAAATCTATTCCGTTTCTATGTTCTTGTAATTTTGCCTTAACATTCTTTCCGTGTAAATGCCCATAAATAACAACATCAACGCCATATTCTTCAAACAAGTCCAAAAACTCATTTTGATTTCTTGTTGAATTAAAAGGCGGATAATGAATCATAAAAATAACCTTATCGCCATCCTTTCTCATCTTTTGCATAGTTTTAAGAGAAAGTGTTGTGCGTTCAATTTCCCTATTATATATCTTTGCATCTTCTTCACTTTGCGGTTGGTTCATTTCAGGGATAACCCACCCCCTTGTGCCACAAATTAGCACATTTTCAAAACGCAAGCAATCATTTTGAATAGCGTACATATTTGGTTTTAAATGACTTCGCACCTTTGAAATGCTATCCCACCAATAATCGTGGTTGCCCCTTGTAAAGACTATTTTCCCCTTTAAACCTTCAAAGAATTTTAAGTCAAGGTCAAACTCCTCCATTTTCATTGCCCAGCTTATGTCGCCTGCAATTAAAACCAAATCATCATCCGCCACCTTTTCATTCCAATCGGATTTTATTATTTCTAAATAATTATCCCAATTTGCACCAAACACTTCCATAGGTTTTTGCCCACATAAACTTAAATGTAAATCGGCTATTGCATAAATTCTCATATTATTTTTTATCCTTTTATTTTTCCCTTTTTTTCAACTTTTGCCATAATTTTGCTTAAAAACTATAATGATAAATTTCAACAGTAATGCAATAAATAATTTATTCTATATCAACATAAATTAACATAAATCAACTTTATTAAAACTTTAAAAGCAAATTTCAAATTATAAAATTGCACTGAATAATCTAAAAAATGATTTTCCCATTTTAACCCTAATTGGCAACTTTTTAAACCAGACCATATCAATTTGCTGACTATAAGATAAATCATAAGCACAAATTCTTGCAATATTCTCTGCAAACTTTTTATCGTAAACTATGCACGCATCTTCAAAATTAAGTTTAAAAGACCGTATGTCCGCATTACAAGTGCCTATCAAGCAAATTTCATCATCCACAAGCAAGCATTTAGAGTGTAAAAAACCTTCCCTTTGATAAACCTTAACATCGCAATTAACCATATCTCGCAAATAAGATAGCGATGTATAATAAACAACTCTTTTATCGGGCAGTTGCGGTGTGATTATCTTCACATCAACCCCTGAAGCACTTGCAATTTTAATTGCTTCCGTAAAAGATTCATCTGGCACAAAATATGGCGTTTCAAGCACAACTGACTTCTTTGCGGACATAATCATTTTAATCATACTTTTCTTTATTTGTTGCTCTTCTTCATCTGGGCCACTATAAACAACTTGCACGCCACTTTCACCAACTATTTCAGGTTTTTCAAAAAATCTTATTAAATTTGCATCATCTAAATCTTTACCCTTATAAGCATAGCGGAAATCGCCCAAAAACAACTTTTGCAAATCTAAAACGGCATCTCCCCTTATTCTTATTTGCATATCAGTCCAAGGTGATAACCTTTGCACACCTCCCATATGGTCATCCCTTATGTTTATGCCACCCGTGTAGCCAATTTGGTTATCTATAACAACAATCTTTCTATGGTTTCTATAATTAAGTTTTAAATTGAAAAGCCTAAACCCCATAAGTGGTGGGAAAAACTCTGCAACTCTCCCACCCGCTTTAACAAGCCTTTTAAAGTGTTTTCTATTGCTCTTCAAGCTTCCAACCGCATCTATAAGCAAATTAACTTCAACACCTTCATTTGCTTTGCTTATCAAGGCTTCAAGCACTTTCATTCCCACTTTATCAGTTGCAAAAATATAATATGAAATATTTATTGATTTTTTTGCACTTTGGATATCTTCAAGCAATTTATCTATAAAAACTTTACCTTTTGAAAATACATCAATTATATTGTTTTGACTTAAAGCACATTGCGACATTAGCAAATTTTGCCTTATTAACTGCTTATGCGTAAACTCAACTTCATTTAGTGGCAATTCACCTGCATCAAGTCCAAGTTTTTGATTTACAACAAGTTCTTTAAACTCTCTACTTCTTATGCTCTTTTCCCTTATCATTTTAGTCGTTTTGATAGATAGACTGTTGCCCAAAAGGCAATACATAAAGAAACCAATCATAGGAAGAAAAGTCATAACAAGCGACCAACTTAAAACAGAGTTTGGATTTTTTCTTTCTAGGAAAATCATTGTTCCAATACAAACTAAGTTGACAAATAAAACTATTCCAAGTGCTATCCAAGACATAATTGTTTCATTCCTCCTTTTGCTTTCCTTAAAATAAAATTTTAGCCTTTTAAAAATTGATTTATATATTTAAATAAATTTTATATTGATTAAATTATCTCCACATTAATTACAATCCGCTTTGATTAAATGCATCTTTAATTAATTGCAACGCCACATTTAAATCATCGCAAAGTGCAAGTTTTGCCTTTATTTGCTTAACATTATCAATGCCACTTACATACCATAAAAAGTGCTTGCGTAAATATTTTGTTAAATAATCATCACTATAATACTTTCTTAAAATCTCTATATGTTTTTTTACTGCATCAAATTTAGAATATGGCACATTTTGTCCGCTTAAAATGCTAAAAATCTCAGGGTTTCCAAGTGCACCACGACCAATCATAACCGCACTTACGCCCGTTTCTTTCATCCGCATATAAGACTGCATATCAACCACATCCCCACTGCCTATAACTGGAATGTTCACGCTTTGCACAACCCGCCTTAACAATTCATAATCAGCCTTACCACTATAAAACTGCTCCCGTGTGCGTGGATGCAAAGTTATCGCACTTGCCCCTGCACTTTCGCACATTTTAGCAAATTCAATGGCATTTATATGATTTTCATCTATTCCACTACGAAACTTAACCGTAATAGGCACTTGCGAAACTTTAACACAAGCGGAAATAATTTCTCTTGCAAGTTCAATGTTGCCCATTAATGCACAACCATCGCCATTTTTAAAAACCTTAGGTGCAGGGCAACCCATATTGATATCAATTATATCATATTTTGTCCCAAACCCCTTAACTATTTCCGCCATAATTGCAGGGTCGTTGCCAAATATTTGAACTGCCTTTGCTTTGCAATTATCTTCAAAGGCTAAAAGTTCTTGCGTTTTCTCACTGCTATAATAAAGCCCTTTCGCACTCACCATTTCACTATATGTTAGTTCCGCACCAAAATCCGTGCAAACACTTCTGAACCCTACATCGGTTACAGATGCCATAGGTGCTAAAAATATTCCCGTTTTAAACTCTATGCTTCCAATCTTCACTTACGCACGCAACTCCCTTTAATGATAAATCATTCAAAATAATAAAATGAAAAAATGCACTTTATATATTTTAGTTTAGCTTTATTAATCCTATTATACACAAAAAATGAAAACTTTTCAATATATTTAATTATCTTTTTGCATTTAAGTAAGCAAATTTAAATTTTAATTCAATAAAGCAGTATTTTTATTTATTATTTTTTATTGCAATTTTTCTTTATCAACAAAACCATTTAACAACAAAATAAAATGATTCATATAATATTTAAATAAATCGGCAAAATAAAATTTTCAACTGAACCAACAAAAATTAGCAAAAAGTGTCATTGCATAAATTCTAACTATTGCTACAAAATTTACACAAAATTAAAAATATTAAAGGTAGGTTAAATGCTAATTCAATATGTTAATAATTTGAAAGATATAGAATATAAACAAAGTGATATAATATTTTGCTACTTAAAAGACACAAAAGAACAAGCGGAAACAATATTTGATAGCAACTTAATCTCTTACCTTACCAGCCTTTCCACAAATTTGAATTGCTTAATTTTTTCATATTTCACATTATGCTACAATAACACAGAACCAAATAAAAACTTAAATGAAATGAATACTAAAACTTTTTATGAAAATAACGCTATTCACATTTTGCAACCCACATTAAATCCAAAACAAAACACACAAGAAAGTCAATCACAAACAGATGAAACAATGGTTCCACTAATAAAGAAGCAAAAAGTACAACAGACAATTCAATCAACAACAAATGGTGCAGTTGCAATAATCTCAAATGGCACATTAACTGATATTTATGAAGAAGGCGACATTGAAAAAAAATTTAATCTTTCAACCTATCAAACCCGATTAGGAAAAGTTGCAATATTAATTAATAATGATATTTACAGCCCCAACATTTTCTATGCACTAAAATCACTCACCATAGACTTAGCAATCACATTCACAAACGCACCGCTAACCCCAGACATTTTCGCCCAATCTCAATCTCTGCCCCTAATCTCCATAACCCCCAAATCAATCACTTAACCGCCACAACACTTACATACCCCCACGCTACCCAAACCCGCTCGCCCTTGCGACAGATGCAAAGCCGTGCGAACTCCTTCCGCTCCCCACATCCCACAACACCCACACACACGCCCAAACAAACCCAACCCCAACCGCTCCCGCAAACCGTTCGCTCCGCACACTTTCGCTCAACACCCATTTCCGCCCATAACAAGCCTTTAGCCTAACAAAAACAATAAAGCAGATTTACATTTTTATTTCTTTTACAGTCAACCGCACTTTTAATCCCACTCCACATTTCCCACAACAAAAAAACATTGAAACCACTTTTTAAAAGTTTCAATGCTTCTTATTTCTTTTGTTTTTAGCTTATATTGTTATTGTTCCATCACTACAAATAACTTGTACTCCACTAGGAATGCAACTACTAGTACTACTCATTAAACTTTCCCACTGAATCTTTGTACCACCATAATTAATAATTTTTAGACCACAATAATAAAATGCAAGAATTCCTATACTTGTTACACTTGCTGGTATAGTTATACTCGTTAGATTGCTACAACCTCTAAATGCGTGAAGACCTATACTTGTTACTCCTTCTGGTATTATTACACTTGTTAGGCTACTACATCCATCAAATGCACCCCAGTCTATACTCGTTACAGTTTTTGGAATTACAATTGATGTTAATGCTTCAGGAAACGCTATCTCTGAGACATCGTCTTCATAATACTCTGAACCATTCCTCCTAAGACCTCCCGTAATCTTTGTTACCTTATAGATATCACTATCACTTTCGTGCCCTTTATAGTTGTCAGCTGATGAATACCAAATAAGACGACCTTGACTATCTTTTTCTGTTCCCTTCTTTACATATGATGGTATTACATATTCATTTGGGCAATTTGTATCCCCACCAATAATTGCAGTTTTCTGTGCTTCATCTAATACACCAATTTTTAAAATGCCTTCCAATGAACCTGTTTCTGGCTCAGGTACAGGCTCAGGGAATGCACTTGCCCACATTGTTATGCTTGCCACTGAATTTGCCGTATCTTCTGTTGCGGTTTCACTTGCTGGAATACTTACATTTATGCCAGCACTATCTACCGCACCACTTGCT
>DJPS01000003.1 GCA_002438625.1 Christensenella sp. UBA6406 | reverse complement strand
TTTGCCTCTTTTTTTAAAAAATTAATTTTAGTTGCTTTTTTTGCTTTGTTTTTAAAGAGATTTTAAAGTTTTTTGGATAACTTAAATAATATTTGTGCAAATTTACATAAAAGAAAAAAGGCTAAGAATAATCAATTTACTGATTATCTAGCCTTATTTCCTATAAACTTTTATTTTATTAAGTTTTAATAATTAATTAAATGCTTTATGCAATTAATATGCATTATCTTAAATTTGATTAAGCAACAAAGAATGCCATATTGCCCATTGCTTTTAAAACATCGCTAAAACAGAAAAGCAAGTTATAAGAATTTACGCCATCTGTTATAATTAATGCAGAATAATACATACCCACACCCATCATATCTTCTTGTTTTAAAGCCAATTCTATTTCGCTAACATTTTCAATTTGTTTTTTGTCTGTATCAAAAACCATCATACTACTTGACAAGTTGCTTAAACTTACCTTTGCCGTATACGCTGGTGTATCGCCTGTTTCATCCACAATCATTTGTGATTGATTATAAACTGCTAAAATCATACCTTGTGGACCAGCAATAAATGCACCGCCAACATAACCGCCAGTATAACCAATTAATGCTCTTTGGTCGTTACCAACTGTGATATCGCAAACTTTTACGCCATTATCAAACCTTACGACCAACTCATAATCAACTTTATTTATAGTTGCAGTTAATTCTACATAATTTATTTCCAAACCTAAATCTGTAAGTTGTTCAGTTTGATATATTAAGTTGTTTTCGCCTTGTTCAATAGCCACACCATTGCAACTGATTGCAACATTGTTTGAATCAAATGCAAAATTTAATTTTACAGTGCTATTTTCTGCACTAAATTCCGCATTACCAGCATTGAAGAATGCAGTTAAGATTTTGCCATCAAATAACATTGTATCGTTGCTAAAATCTACACCATTAAAGTTTCTAGTTTCATTAGCACTTGTAATTGATAAAATGTTTTCCGCTTCTTCAACTGTTATGTAGATATGATAATACTTGCTCTTTGTTCCGTCACTTGATGTAACACAAACTGTTAAATTTCTATTGCTAAAGCCCTCAGCCTTGAATACAATTCCAGAAATTTCATCTATTCTATTAATTAAAGCGTCCTCAGTAGATATAGTTGCATAATCATTAATTGGTGCTAACCTAATCAAGTCGCCACGCTTAACCTTTATGCTTATTTCGCTATCGCTATAAATGTCACTTGATTGCTGTAAAACATTAACGGCATCAATGCTTAAATCAGTTACAGAATTATACTCTCCACACTTGTAAATATCTATATAGAAAACATAATCATTTTTAGTTTCATCATTGCCCCAAACTTTAACAACAAACTTACCATTTTCAAGATATGGTTCATCAAAATGATAATCACTTAGCACTTCATCTTTTAGTCTTAAATCAAACTTGCATTTTGTTAAATCTGCATTGAATGGTAACTCTACACTTGCAGTAGCATAAGACATATCTATGCCAAATTGTTCGCCATTATAAGTTACTGTACCATAGTTGAAAATGCTATCCATTCCAACATAACTTTGCTTAACCAAATACACTTGTGCATTTATAGGATATTCTTCGCTACCCAAAGATAAATCAACAGTTGTTAAATCTTCGGTTAAGTCTAAACTACTTAAATCTACAACTTGACCATTAATTTTAGCAACTAAATTTGCTTCGTAAAATTCAAATGCTAATTTTGATGTATTTAAATTATAGACAGTTATATCTCCTCTTACATTATCTGTGTTGTAATTTACATAATTATCATTTTCTAAATCTTTAACACCAAGTTGTAAATTTATAAATAAACTAAATTCTTTATTTTCAACTTCATTATTTTGAGCGTCAAAAATTCTAATATTAATTCTATTTGTTCCTAAATGTAAACTTGAACTTGTTAATAGCTCATCTACAACATAAAGGCTGTATGTATAACCTTCTTCAACTTCAACATTTATGCTAGAAACTGAACTGCTAACGCTTGCAGAGAAACCATTGCTACCACTTCTTGATGCCAACTCTTCTTGTCCATTACTTACGACTTTAATTGATTTAACTAATGTTGGCTCAAATATACATAGGTAAATTGTTTGAACCACATTCGTATTTGTGCTACCGCAAACATCAAACCTAATACTGCCCGAATCGTAATCACCTGTATATGTAAATGTATAAGGATTTGTTATAAAATTATTTTGGTCATAATTGATAAAAATCCTATAATCTCCATTAATTTCAAAATTAACTGTTACAGTGCTATTTAAATCGCAAGAAATATTAACATTTTGATATTCTTGAACAAGGTCAATAACTTGATTATTTACAGTAATTGATGAAACTGCATAAGGTTCGTATTTAACAACGCAATACACCTTATAAGTAATTCCATTAACTGTGTAACTTGCAAACAACTCGTTTTCGCCAACTGCAAAAATTGTAACTTTTTCATTATTTGCATTATAAAATTCTATATTTTCTAAACTATTTTTACTATAATCTTTAAACTTAGTTGTTACATAATAGCCCTTAGCCGTTGTCCAACTATTGCCTAATGGATATAACAAATCGCCAAATTGATAATAATTAACATTTATGCTTGCATTAAATTCTGCAACAACATTATTTTCCGCATTTTTAACGGTTATTATGTATTCGTTATTGCCAATATAGATTGCATCATTTTCAACTTTTTGAACTTCAACTGTATAACCAGCATATGCATCATTAAATACTGCCGTTATTTCAACATCTGTTGGCAAACCGCTTATATACGCAACATAGTCATAATCGCCCGTATCCATTGAGTCAAAAGGACAATTTCCATTTTCGCCTTCAATATTATAATTTGCCACAATGCTTTTGAAATATTCAACCCTTACATCTTCAACTTTAATTGTAATAGTTTGGAAAGTAAATGTTACGCCATATTCAGTTGCAATAATTGAAATTACATAAGTTTCGTCAGCAACGAAATTCACTTCATAAGTATTTTCAGTCATATCATTGCCATTTAATTGCCAACTATAACCTTCTTCCCTATTAAAACTAATTTCAATTTGTGAAGGATTTTCAATTTCGCTTGCGAAAATTTTATGATTAACATTTTCACTTTCAAATTGAGTAATATAACTATTTGCCACTCTTATTTGTGATAATGGTGATTCTTTGCTTATACTTAGATAATAAGACTTATGAACATCTTCACCATTTGTTATGTAGAACAAAATACTTACGCTATCATCTTGTATGGTAACATCTCTTACATCGCTACTGTATTCAATATAGCCATAATTTGAAGAAGTTGTTACATTTATATTAAACTTTGTATCTTCCATAGTGTAAAGCTCGTATTGAGATAAGCCATTTACATAAGGAATAACAAAAGTTTTTCCGCTTTGCGTTGTTACTTCAATATTATCAAAATTGAAATAATTATAAAGTTGCTCTTCTGTAATG
>DJPS01000008.1 GCA_002438625.1 Christensenella sp. UBA6406 | reverse complement strand
TTATTCATTATATTCATTTATAACGGGGCAGTGGTCGCTGAACGGGGCGGTGGTGTCAATGTGGGATGAAATCAGTTTATCGTTTTGGGCTTTTGTTGTAAGAATATAATCAAATCTATATTTTATTGAATCTATGTTGAAATTGCGTTCTTTGTAGGAGAACCACGAGAATGCTTTGCCGTGTGGGGTTTGGGTGCGGAAGGAATCATAAAAGCCTTTGTTTAATAAATTTGTAAATGCATCTCTTTCGTATGGTAAAAAGCCTGTTTTTGTGGATGCTTTGGCGGGGTCGCTGACATCGTCTTCTGTGTGGGCAATGTTGGAATCACTGCAAAAGATGACTTGGGTGGATTTGCTAAGGTCTTGTAGATATGCGGTTAATCTTTTATAAAAATCCATTTTATAGTCTTGGCGTGTGCCACCATTTGGGACATAGCAGTTTACGAGAGTGAAGGTGTCGTAAATTACAGTGATTAGCCTGCCTTCTGTGTCTTGCCAGTTATAGTTTGGGTCTGGCGGGAAGCCAAATGAGAAGGATTTGTAGGGGCGTTTTGTTAGGACTGCTGTGCCTGAATAGCCTGCTTTTTGGCTGGGGTTGAAGATTGTGTCGTAGGCGTTTACGTTTTCTATGAAGTTGCCATATAGGGTTTGATTTGTGGTTTGTTCATCGGCACGAATTTCTTGAAGGGCGTAAATGTCTGCGTTTGTGCCTTTGAACCATTTAACTATGCCTTTATTGGCGGATGCACGGATGCCGTTTATGTTGTATGTTACAATTTTCATTTTATTATATTTTTATTCCTTTTTAAAATTGATTTAATTCTATTCTTTTTATTTTGTTCACTTTTTATTGCTTGTTTAATTATTTTATAATTTATCTCATTCTATAAAATTATATCATAATTAAATTTATTTTTGCAATTATTTTTTTAAAGTTGCAAATTTATTTTTGTTAAAAAGGTTGTTTAAAATTGATATATATGATATAATAAAAATTAGAGTTAAAAAGGTTAGATTATAATGCAAGAAATTTATTGTTTGGTTGGAGAGATTGTTGAGGCATCACAAGTAATTGAATATAATCTTGCTCTTATCATTAAATATAGCGAATTTATCGCAAAGTTAAAGGAAAAAGGGCGAGGCAAAAGAAGTGAAAATGTGATAGCGGGGTTTGAGAGAGAAGTTGATGCGATGCATAAAGAGATATCAAACTTCACGCTTGGGCAAATTATCAATAAAGTGCGAGATTTGGGCATTTTTAGCACATCTTCAATAGATAAACTTTATAAACTGTTAAATTTTAGGAATAGTTTGGTGCATAGATTTTTTAAGGATAATAATTTTAATCAAATTGAGAGATTTGGCAAAAGATATGGAGAGATTGTGCAAAGTTTAGGCGAGAAGTTGCGTTCTATGCAAGAGATTAATTTTAAGTTATGCGAAATAATAAATGGGCAACAGATTGAATTTTCTAATCTTTTAAAAGAAATTTAAGTGTTTTGGGGGAAAGGTTGTTTTATGGACATAAGGATAAATGAGAAGCGTGGCAACTTTAAGTTTAGGGTTGGCGGAATAATCAAAAATGGCGATAAATATTTAGTGGTTAAGATAAATAAGAATAATTTTTATTGCCTTATTGGTGGGCACGTTGGGCTTGGCGAAGATACGGAGACAGCGGTTGTAAGGGAATTAAAGGAAGAACTTTGCAAAGATGTTAAAGTTGTTGCATTATCTGCAATATTTGAGAACTTTTTTACAAGCAGGAGTGGGCGAAAGTTTCACGAACTTTGCTTTGCGTATGATGTGGAAGTTGTGGGCGATATTGAAGTTAAAGATTTTGTGAGAATGGAAAACGACAATGGCGAGATGGTGAGATTGGAGTTTAAGTGGTTGACACTTGATGAGATGCGGGAGTGTTTTAAGCCGAAAGCGTTGATTGATGCAATAGAGCAAGATTGTTTTAAGCATTTGATTATAAAGGAAGCGTAAATTGGGAAAAATATATTTATTTAAAAATAGATTTTAATCAACTTAAATTAAATAAATTGAATAATTTATCCGCTTAAAATGCTTAAAAATGAGTTGATTTTGAATGTTAAGTGGTGAGTTTTAAATATTTGGATAGTTTAAACAAAAAATTTGAAAGGGAATGAAGATGAAATATGAAAGAGATTAAAGCAATAATTTTTGATATGGATGGCACGATATTTGACACGGAAAAATTGTATTTAGATTTGCTTGTGCAACTTTTGGGAAAATATGGCGTTGAGGCTGAAAAAGTCAATTATGAGGCACTTGTGGGTTTGCCGACAGAGGAGATTAAAGCAGAAGTTGTAAGGTTGATTGGTGGCGAAAAGGCGGTTGAATTTAACAAGGAATATGAAAGTGTTTTGGTGGGTTATTTAACTAAATTTGGCACACCTATAAAGGCTGGGCTTGAAAATCTTATGAACTATGCGAAGGTTACGGGGATAAAACTTGGCATTTGCACATCTGCAACAAACGAGTTGTTTGAACTTGCCTTTTCTAACAGTGGATTAAATAGGGATGCATTTGATTGTATTTTAACGCTTGATGACATAGAACGGGCGAAACCTGATAGCGAGATTTATGAGAAGGCGGTTAGCATTTTAAAAGATAAATTTGCCGATTTAGGGATTGTTGCGGATAATTGCCTTGTAATTGAAGATAGTTATGTTGGGGTGCAAGCGGGCAAAGGTGCGGGTTGCGTGGTTGCGAAAGTTAAAGATTTAGAAGCGACTGATTTAAAGAAAGATAAAATGGTTGATTTGAAGTTTTATAATTTAAATGAAGTTATTCCTTTTTTGAAATTTAATAAAATTGATTGTAGTGCTGAGATTGTTGTTGAAGGTTGCACGCCTGAGCTTGCCAAATCATTTGCCGATTGTAAGAAACAAGTTGAGAAGATTAACAGGAAAATTGGTAAGAGTAACAGGAAGAGACAAAAGTTGTTTAGCAAATTGTTTGGAGAGATTGGTGAAAATGTTGATATAAAAAGTCCGTTTTTTTGCGATGTGGGAAAGAATATAAAAATAGGTAAAAACTTTTTTGCGAATTTTGGCAATGTAATGTTAGATTGTGGCGAGATTGTGATTGGGGATGATTGCAAATTTGGTCCATATTCTGGAATATATAATGTGGGACACGCATTTGAGCCGATTTCTAGGAAAAATTGGGGAACGACGGTTAAAAGGGTTTATATTGGCAACAATGTTTGGATGGGAGCTCATTCTGTAATTTTGCCTGGTGTAAAGATTGGAGACAATGCCATAATTGGGGCGGGTTCTGTGGTTACGAAAGATGTGATGCCTAACACGATTGTGGCGGGCAACCCTGCAAAAGTTATAAAGTTTATCTTTTAAATTTTAAATAGATTTTTAAATAGATGTAGATTGATTGCTTTTAGAAAAATCAAATTGAAAATTGTGTAAATATTTTTTAAAATCATTTTATAAATTTTTGCTTTTAAACATTTTCATCTTTATTTTGGTAAAGTATTGACAAAGTTTTTAAATGGTGATATCCTATAA
>DJPS01000028.1:12705-14617 GCA_002438625.1 Christensenella sp. UBA6406 | reverse complement strand
TGGACTATGGTTTTTAATAAGATTTTGTAAAAAGATTTTTGAAATTTTATTGACAAAGGTTGAAAAGTTTGGTATACTATTTGAAGCGATTAGGTATTGTGCTTTTTTTGCACTTAAAAACTGTGGAATTGCTTAAAAATTTTAAGTTTATTTTATGTTTTTATTTAATGCAATCGCTGATACGGCAGACTGGGTATATACTACTAGATACCTTGTAAATAATGCGAAGGGATTAAAATATAAGTGTGTCTTTTAATTACTGCATTATATGTCGCGCATTAATTTTTATTTTTTTTAGTATTGCAATTAAGTTTTATCATTTTTTTGACTTGTTTATTTAGTATTTGCAGTTTGTTAAATTTAAAGCAAAAATGATTGAATTGTGGCAAATAAAATTGTTTTTTCAATTTAATTGTTTAGTTTTGTAGTCTAGCAAATTGTGGAAATGAAATAAGATAAAATTTAAGGGCTAAATTTAAAAAGGTAGAGATTAGCGGAAAAACTAGAGTGAAGAAGTAATGAATTTCTAAAAAGGGTTGTTTAGATAATTCATCCGAATAAATTAAGGAGGAAACGAGATGTCAACGGTCAATCAATTAGTTAAGCACGGCAGAAAGAAAGCAGAAGATAAGAGTAAAGCACCTGTTCTTGCAGAATGTCCACAAAAGAGAGCAGTTTGTTTATCTGTATCAACTACATCACCTAAGAAGCCTAACTCAGCACTAAGAAAGATTGCAAGGGTAAAGACTTCTAACAAGCAAGAATGTACTGCGTATATTCCTGGTGTTGGACACAACTTGCAAGAACACAGTGTTGTGCTAATTCGTGGCGGTAGGGTAAGAGATTTGCCAGGTGTTCGTTATCACGTAATTCGTGGAACACTTGATACTGCTGGTGTTGCTAAACGTATGCAAGGTAGGTCTAAGTATGGCGCTAAGCGTCCTAAGTAATAGGCTTTAACTTTGCTTTAAATTGTTTATGGCATTTTAAAAACCAAAAATAATGATATGGCTTTAAGTGGCTTAAAATTGGTGATATAAAATGAAAGAGACTAACTGCATTTAATTATTAATCAGTTTTAAGTTATTTCAAGTTTATCGGATGTTAAGATAAATTTAAATGCTATTAAATTTGCAAAATTAATTATGGATTTTGTTAATTGTGGTGTTTAGTAATTAAAAAATTAACTGAGGATAAATTGGTTAAAATGCTTTAATTGCTTTAAAGATTTATCTTAAATAAATAAATTTATAAATTTTTCATTTTTAAAATTCTAAAAATAAAATGCATTCAAATTATTTTGTTGCGTACCAAAATGATTTAAGTGTGTTAAGTTTGTAAGATTTTAAGGTGTAAATATTAAATAAATTTGCAAATATTGCAACCAAATACAAAAAGGAGGAATCATTATGTCACGTAGAAATAGAGCGGTTGTTAGAGATGTATTGCCTGATGCAAAGTATGGTTCTAAGGTAGTTACAAAACTTATCAATCAAGTTATGATGAGTGGTAAGAAAGGATTGGCAGAGCGTATTGTATATGAAGCGTTTGATAAAGCTAGTGCTAAATTAAATGTTGAGCCTATGGATATGTTCAATCAAGTTATGGAAAATGCTAGTCCACTACTTGAAACTAAGGCTAGGCGTGTAGGTGCTACAAACTATCAAGTACCTATGGAAATCAGATCTGCAAGAAGACAAACATTAGCAATTAGATGGATTGTTGACTGTGCAAGGGAGAGAACAGGCGAACGCACTATGGTTGAAAGACTTGCTGGCGAACTAGTAGATTGTTATAACAATGCTGGCGGTGCTGTTAAGAAGAAGAACGATAAGCATAAAATGGCAGAGGCTAACAAGGCATTTGCACATTATCGTTGGTAGAATTTTGTTTATTTTAACCGCTGAAAATG
>DJPS01000028.1:0-12576 GCA_002438625.1 Christensenella sp. UBA6406 | reverse complement strand
TTAAGAAACAAATTAAAATAAACTTAAAATTTGAAGGAGAACCTAATTTATGCCTAGATTATGCCCGTTAGAAAAATATAGAAACATAGGTATTATGGCACATATTGATGCTGGTAAGACTACGACAAGTGAGCGTATTCTATACTATTCAGGTAAGATTCACAAAATCAATGAGGTTCACGACAAAGATGGTGCTGGTGCAACAATGGACTGGATGGAGCAAGAGAAGGAAAGAGGAATTACAATTACTTCTGCTTGTACAACTTGTACATGGAAAGGTTATAGAATTAACCTAATTGATACACCAGGACACGTGGACTTTACAGTTGAAGTTGAAAGAAGTTTGAAGGTTCTTGATGGTGCTGTTGCTGTATTCTGTGCAAGAGGCGGTGTACAACCACAATCTGAAACGGTATGGCGTCAAGCAACTAAATATAAAGTTCCAAGAATTGGATTTGTAAATAAAATGGATAGAGATGATGCAGACTTTTATCGTGTTGTTCAAATGATGAAAGACAGATTGAAGGCTAATGCTGTGCCTATTCAACTTCCTATTGGAGCGAGTGAGACTTTCTGTGGAATAGTTGACCTAATCACAATGAAAGCAACAATATATAAAGATGACCTTGGAAAAGAGATGGAAGAAACTGAAATTCCAGCTGATTTGGTAGACAAGGCTAAAGAATACAGAGCAAAATTGATTGAAGCGGTTGCTGAAACTGATGATGCTTTGTTGGAAAAGTACTTTGCTGGTGAAGAAATCAGTGAAGAAGAATTAAAGAAAGCTCTTCGTAAGGCTACTTGCGAATTGAAGATAAACCCTGTATGTTGTGGTACAGCACTTGGAAATAAAGGTATTCAAAAGATGCTAGATGCAGTTGTTGATTACTTGCCATCTCCAGTTGATATTGACCACATTACAGGTAAAGTTCCTGGAACTGAAGAAGTTGAGGAACGTCCTACTGATGATAATGCACCATTCAGTGCTTTGGCATTTAAAATAATGACAGACCCATTTGTAGGAAAACTTGCATTCTGCCGTGTATATAGTGGTAAATTGCAAGCTGGTTCTTATGTTTATAATTCAACTAAGGACAAGAAAGAAAGGGTTGGAAGACTTATCCAAATGCACTCTAACAACAGAACTGAAATTAGTGATGTTTGTGCTGGTGATATTTGTGCTATTGTTGGACTTAAAGATACAACAACAGGCGATACACTTTGCGATATGGACCATCCAATTATCTTAGAGAGTATGGAGTTCCCTGAACCAGTTATTAAACTTGCTATTGAACCTAAGACTAAGCAAATGCAAGAAAAGATGGTTATGGCACTTATTAAGCTTGCCGAAGAGGACCCAACATTTAAGACTGAAACTGACCCAGAAACAAATCAAACAGTTATTGCTGGTATGGGTGAATTGCACTTAGACATTATTGTTGATAGATTGCAAAGAGAGTTTAAGGTAGAGGCAAATATTGGTAAACCACAAGTTGCTTATAGAGAGACATTTAAGCAAAAGATTACAAGCGAAGGTAAGTATATTAAGCAATCTGGTGGTAGAGGACAATATGGTCACTGCGTGATTGAACTTGAACCATTAGAACAAGGCAAAGGCTTTGTGTTTGAAGATAAGACTGTTGGTGGTTCTATTCCTAAGGAATACATTCCAGCAGTTGAAAAGGGTATTAGAGAAGCAAAGCAAACTGGTGTTTTAGCTGGTTATGAAACTGTTGACTTTAAGGCAACTGTTGTTGATGGTTCATTCCACGAAGTTGACTCATCAGAAATGGCATTCAAGATTGCCGCTGCTATGGCATTTAAGGATGGTGTTAAAAAGGCTTCTCCAATCTTGCTTGAACCTATTATGAAAGTTGAGATTGAAGTTCCTAATGAAAACGATTATGTTGGTAATGTAATGAGCAGTATTAGCCAAAGGCGTGGTCTGCCACTAGGTAACGATAGTCTTGGTGGTTCAATCTTAATTAAGGCTGAATGCCCACTTGCTGAAATGTTTGGTTACGTTACTGACCTAAGAAGTGCAACACAAGGTAGAGGTTCATTCTCTATGGAATTTGACCACTATGCGGAAGTTCCAAGAAATGTTGCAGAAAAAATTATTGGCGAAAGAGCAAAGAATTAATATATAAATAAATGTAATATTCATTTATAGAATAATTTATATTTTGCCGATTGGTTGAATAGATTTAATTTTTAGTACTGAAAAATTAAGTGTAAAAATAGATTTGTTTTGATTTTCAATTTTAACTAGCGTGCAAATTGATAATTAGAATGGTTTATTAGTTAGTAAATTATGTAAGGGTGTAGTAAAACATTTTGCAAAAGTATTGCATATAATTAAATTTGTGTTTTGCAATTTGTATTTAAAGGTATTTAACAATAGTTTTATGTCCCAAAATTGATGTAAAATATTAAATTTAAATAAAAATTTAAAAATCTTATAAAATTGTTTGCATTTATTTTTGTGATTTGTTATAATTACATCGTAGAATAAAATTTACAAAAAATTAAAAAGAATTAAATTAAGTTAAAGGAGATTATGTATTAATGGCTAAGGAAAAATATACAAGAGACTTAGAACATGCTAATATTGGTACTATTGGTCACGTTGACCATGGTAAAACTACATTAACTGCTGCTATCGCTTCTTATTTAGCTGGTAAAGGTATGGCTCAAGCAATGAAGTATGACGAAATTGATAAAGCCCCAGAAGAAAAAGAAAGAGGTATCACAATTAATACTTCACACATTGAGTATAGAACTGCTAAGAGACATTACGCACACGTAGATTGTCCAGGACACGCAGACTATGTAAAGAATATGATTACAGGTGCTGCACAAATGGATGGTGCTATCCTAGTTGTTGCTGCTACAGATGGTCCAATGCCACAAACTCGTGAGCATATCTTGCTTGCAAGACAAGTTGGTGTTCCATATATCGTAGTATTTATGAACAAGATGGATATTGCTGATCCAGAACTAGCTGATTTGGTTGAAATGGAAATCAGAGAATTGTTGACTTCTTATGGATTTGATGGAGATAACACTCCAGTTATTAGAGGTTCAGCTGTTAAGGCTTTGGAAGCTTGTCAAGCTGGTAGATATGATGACCCAGCATGTGCTTGCATCCAAGAATTAATGGACGCTGTAGACAGTTATATTCCTACTCCTAAGAGAGCGATTGACCAACCATTCTTGATGCCAGTGGAAGACGTTTTCACAATCACTGGTCGTGGTACAGTTGCTACTGGTAGAGTAGAAAGAGGTATCCTAAAAGTTGGTGATGTTGTAGACATCGTTGGTATGGGTTCTAAATTGAACACAACTGTTACTGGTGTTGAAATGTTTAGAAAGTTGCTAGATGAAGCACAAGCTGGTGATAACATTGGTGCATTGCTTCGTGGTATCAATAGAGACCAAATTGAAAGAGGTCAAGTTCTAGCTAAACCAGGCACTATTCACCCACATACTAAATTCACTGCACAAGTATATGTATTGAAGAAAGAAGAAGGCGGAAGACATACTCCATTCTTTAATGGTTATCGTCCACAATTCTATTTCAGAACTACAGATATTACTGGTACTATTGAATTGGAACCAGGAACTGAAATGGTTATGCCAGGTGATAATACAACTATGACTATCACTTTAATTTCAGAAATCGCTATTGAAGAAGGACTAAGATTCGCTATCCGTGAAGGCGGTAGAACTGTTGGTTCAGGCGTTGTTTCTAAAATTATTGAATAATTTAATTAATTAGGTAATTGCATAATAAGTTTTTGTCCTAGAAATTATATTGTGTGATTATATATAGATAGTTTGGCTAATAAATATTGCTATTTATTGCTAGCTATCACAATAAATAATGTAAAGAAATAAATGTATCTTTTGCTAATATGTTTAAAAATTACATTATTTAAAACAAATTGAATGTTGTAAAATCCCTGAATTTTATTGCTTTGTGCAAAAACATAAGGCAACATATAAACTGCTTCTGCTGTTTGTGTGTCAATGTTCAATTTTAAAGTTTGCAGTTTAATGTATTTAAATTTGCAATAAATTTGCTTAAAGCATTGTTTAGTGTGGCCACATTGAATGGTGTTTTATGCGAAATAAATTCTAGAATTAAAAAAAGTCAAGCAAGTCCCGCTTGATTTTTTTGTGCTTTTTAATGAAATAAGTTACCTTTTAAATTAGTTTACTTGCAAGTATATTTGTAAAATGCTATAATTGATATTGAGAAAGAATAAAATGAGATTTAATTTTTAATATTTAAATATATGTATTTTGTATAATGAATATATTTATAGGTTTACAATGTTATAAAGTTTTATTTAATTTTTAGGTATTAATTAGGGCGTGTGCTTATGCAAAAAACAAGAGTGTTAAAATTGATATCTTTAAATAAAGAAGAATGTCCTGATATTTATGTTGATTGTTTAATTGTTGATGATTTGCCATTAAGCGTGGCTAGGTATATGGATAAGTTAGATAGTCAAGGCGAAGGATTGAATATAGCCCAATAGATTGCAAAAGTTAAAGCGAGAAAGGGTGTTGTCGGTGAACAAGTTGATACAAGACCAAGAGTTGAAAGAGATGGAAGGATTTATGTAATTGGCGAAACTAAGGGGACTGTAAAGGTAGAAGGCAGTATGATTGTTACAAACCATGATGGAGAGGAATATATTGTAAAACCCGATGTATTTAACCAAAAATATATTGCAACTAGTGAGGTGGGAGTATATATGCCAGTCTCTAAACCTGTGCTATATTTAATTATTGATAAAGATATTTCATTTACTGTACCATGGGGCGAAATTATGTATGAAACAAAAGGTTCCGCTATAATTATTGCAAGCTTTACTGTGATTTATGCCGTTACAAATGAAACATTTAAAAAGACTTATAGCCAAGTTAGGCAAAATAATAGTGAAAAAGAATTTTTAATATAAAATTACTTATTTGTTAAAATGTTGTCAATAGGTTTTGCCGCTTAGGGAACGGGGTATGGGTGCGTTTAAGGGGTGGTTGTGGTTCTATGTGAAGCTAAAGTGCGTGCGGGTGAGCGAACGGCTGGCAGGAGCGAAGGGGCAAGCAGAGCGGGAGCGGGGCTTGCCTACCCTGTGCGAAAGCGGTCGTGAGCGGAGTGTGGGGCGAGCGGAGCGAGCGTTGGTGGGGGTGCGGAAACGCTGGCACGGGCAAGCACGGGTGGGCACGCAAATTTATTTGCGGGGCGGGCTTGCGGTTGCGGTGTTTCCGCACCCACTTAATTGCCATTGCTTTGCTTTTGGGCAAAGGGCTTGCATTGTTGTTGCAAGCCAAATTGCTTGGGGCAATTTCAACGGCTTTTTCTATTCATTTTTAGCGTTAGGGGTTCCGCTTTTAATTTTTGCATTTATTTTAGCAAATCTTGATTTTTGCGGTTTCACATTTATTTTATTCATTTTAGCAATGTTGTAAGTGAAGTGTTGCATTTTTATTTCAATATAAAAAGTATTTAGCAAATATTTGCTCTTTGTGGTTTTGCATTTATTTAATATTAATTTTAAAAAATGGATTTTTGTGGGTTTGCGTTTATTTTATTTGGTTTGCTGTTAAAATATAATTTGCTTTACATTTTTTAAGAATAAAATATTTTGTGGGTTGTGCTAATTTATTTTTATAAGTACTTGATTTTTTTTGTATAATGTGCTATAATTATGAATAGACTTCGGATGTTCCACTAGTTATCTACTTTTTTGTTTAGGGTAGCGGGCTGTTTTGGTTTGTTAATTTAAATGAAAAGGTTTTGTGTTGAAGGAGTGGCTATAAAGGTTTTAAGATTTAAATTTTTATTTGCCGAATTGATTTTATTAATTGCTATTTAATTTGGATAGTGATTTGATAGATGCATCAACTACTTGAGTCTACTTAGTAAGTGTGCCAACCAGAGGCGGGGGCTGATTAATTCAAAGTTAGAGTAAATCACCTTATAATCAGTTTTGTTGCGGTATGGTTAGATAGTCTATGAACATTTAGTTTAATTACAATAGGAGGTAAGAGTCAATGACAGTTTTAGAGCAATATCAAAAAGAAGGCTTAAAGTCAAATGTTCCTGAATTTAAAATAGGTGATACGGTTAAAGTTTTCTATAAAGTTATAGAAGGCGATAAAGAAAGAGTTCAAGCGTATGAAGGAACAGTTATCGCTCGTAGAAATAAGGGCATTAGCGAAACTTTCACAGTTAGAAGATTATCATATGGAATTGGAGTAGAAAGAACATTCCACTTACATTCACCAAGAATTGATAAGATTGAAGTTGTGAGAAGCGGTAAAGTTCGTAGAGCGAAACTTTATTATTTGCGTGGCAGAAAAGGTCGTAGTGCAAAACTTAAAGAAGTTTTATAATTTGATTTTCAAATTGCAATATGATTATTTATGTGCTACAAATTTAATTTAAGTAAATTAAGAATAAAATTGTCAAATTAAAAGTGTTTATAAGCATATTTATAATTCATTTTTAGTTTGGCATTTTTTAAATATTGGCGAATAAATTAGACTAAGATTTATAAAAAGGGGGGCAATGAATTGATTATATCAACAGGGATGAGAACGGACATTCCAGCATTTTATAGCAAATGGTTTATAAATAGAATTAAAGCAGGTTTTGTATGTGTTAGAAATCCTTATAATGAGCATCAAATTACAAAATACAAATTAGACCCTAGTGTTGTAGATTGCATTTGTTTTTGCACTAAAAATCCTATTCCTATGCTTAAATATTTAGATGATGAACTTGCTAAGTTTAGACAATTTTGGTTTGTTACAATCACGCCATATGGTAAAGAGATAGAACCAAATGTTGAAGATAAGCAAAAAATTATTGATGCTTTTAAAATTTTGTCTAGCAAGGTTGGTAAGAACGCTGTTGGTTGGAGATATGACCCTATTTTTTATGGTGAGGGTTGGACAATAGAAAGACACATAGCGGAGTTTGAGAAGATTGCGAAAGAGCTGTGTGGTTATACAAATTATTGCGTGATTAGCATTTTAGATTTGTATGAAAAAATAAAGCGGGCAATTCCAAATATTTATCCGCTAAGCAAAGATGAGCAGTTAGAACTTTTAGCAGTGTTTGTAAAGATAGCAAGGCAAAATGATATGGTTGTAAAGGGTTGTTATGAGGGTGAATTTTTGCGAGAAGTTTGTGTGGACTGCTCGGGTTGTCAAGCAAAAGAAGTTATTGAATTGGCAATAGGGGAGAAGCTGAGTGTTCCAAAAGCAAAAAATGCTCGTGGGGCTTGTAATTGTTTGCTTGGGCAAGATATAGGTGCTTATAATTCTTGTTTGCATTTGTGTAAATATTGTTACGCTAACGGAGATAAGGAGGCAATTATATCAAATTATAAAAAGCACGACCCAAATTCGCCACTTTTAATTGGTGAGATTGGTGCAGAAGATATGGTTGTGGAAGCGAATCAACAATCTTATATAAATAATCAAATTTCATTTTTTGATTAGTTATTTTTATTTTGAATTGTATTTTAATCAATAAGAAAAAGCATTATGATTTTTTAATTTTTTCATAATGCATTTTTTTTGCTATTTAAACATTAAATTTGAATAGAACGACATCGCCATCTTTCATAACATATTCTTTACCTTCAGAGCGGACTAAACCTGCTTCTTTCGCTTTTAGGAAACTTCCACAAGAGATTAAATCGTTATAAGCTACAATTTCTGCACGGATAAATCCTTTTTCAAAATCACTGTGGATTTCTCCTGCTGCTTGTGGGGCTTTGGTGCCGTTTTTAATTGTCCACGCACGGACTTCCTTTTCACCTGCGGTTAAGTAAGAGATTAGCCCTAAAAGTTTATAACTTGCACTTATAAGTTTGTCTAATCCACAAACTGAAAGATTTAATTCTTCCATAAACATTTGCTTCTCATCATCTTCTAAGCTGGCTAAGTCTTCTTCTATTTTTGCACTTATTGTTATAACTTCGCTATTTTCATTTTTTGCGAAATCTTTAACTTTTAGAACTTGTGCATTATCTTCTTTTCCTATTTCATCTTCACTTATGTTTGCCACATAAAGCACGGGCTTAGAAGTTAAAAGGAAGAATGATTTTACAAGTTTTTTCTCGTCTTCGTTTAAATTCATTGTGCGGATTGGTTTTTCATTTTCTAGTTGAGTTTTAATTTTTTCAAGTAGTTCAACTTCTGCGAGTAATGACTTATCTCCGCTTTTATAAAGTTTAGATTGTTTTTCATAGCGTTTTTGCACAGATTCTAAATCGGCAAGGATAAGTTCCATATTTATTATTTCTATATCTCTTATAGCATTAACTGAGCCTTCTACGTGAATTATCTTGCCGTTTTCAAAACAACGAACAACGTGGACAATGGCATCAACTTCTCTTATGTGGCTTAAAAATTTATTTCCTAAACCTTCGCCCTTGCTTGCCCCTTTGACAAGCCCTGCAATATCAACAAATTCAATTATTGCAGGTGTAACTTTTTGTGCGTTATACATTTTTTCTAAAACTTGCAATCTTTCATCTGGTACGGCAACAACGCCCACATTTGGTTCTATAGTGCAAAAAGGATAATTTGCACTTTCAACTCCTTTTTTTGTTATTGCATTAAATAAAGTACTTTTGCCTACATTTGGTAAGCCTACAACTCCTAATTTCATTATTCTTACATCCTGTTTAATTTTATATATTTTTGTTTATAATTAATCTTAGAAAACTAGCAAATTAGTCATAAATTTGCACAAATTTAAATATATCTAAAATAACATTATAATTGCATTAATTTGTTTGTGTAAAATACAAATTAATATAGCATAATTTATTATATATTTTTTTGCGTGTTTTGTCAACTTTAAGTCGTGCTTTTAACAATTTAATTAAGATAAAATGGCGTAAATAAAATAAATGTGGTTCTATAAATTTAAATTTCAATAAATGTGATTAATTCAATTTTTTTGTATAAACAAATTAGTTAGAAAATTTTAAAAGGGGTGAAGGCGTATGGATATATGGCAAGCAATAGTTTTGGGGATAGCGCAGGGACTAACTGAGTTTTTGCCTATTTCTTCATCGGGGCATTTGGTGCTTTTACAAAACATTTTTGGGACTGGTTCTAATTTGTTTATGACAGTGGCGTTACACATCGGTTCGCTTGTTGCTGTTATCATTGTGTTTTGGAAAGATGTTGTTTATTGTATTAAACATCCGCTTTGTGATTTAAGCAAGAAGATTGTTATTGCGACCATTCCAACCGTTATAATTGTGTTATTCTTTAAAACTTATATTGAAGATTCATTTAATGGCAATTTCTTTTTAATCGGTTTTGTGCTTACTGCGTTTTTACTTATGATTACAGAGATAATTGCAAAAAAGATTGATTTTAAAAAGCCTATTTCAACTAAGTCTGCAATTATTATGGGTATAGCACAAGGAATTGCGACACTTCCTGGCATATCTCGTTCGGGGTCAACCATTTGTGCGGGCTTGCTTTGCGGGGAGCATAGGGATAGCGTGGCAAGTTTTAGCTTTTTGATGAGCATTCCTATCATTATTGCATCTTGCATATATGAATTAATCTTTTCAAGTTCAACTGTTGAAATTTCAGTGCTTCCAATCGTTGTTGGAATGATATTTGCCTTTGTCTTTGGGTGGCTTGCAATTAAGCTAATGCTTAAATTGGTTAAAAAAGTTGAGTTTACTTATTTTGCAATTTATTTAGCAGTTTTGGTTATGATTTTAAGTCTTTTTCACATAGTTTAAGCGGTTGTTTTGGTTTATTTTAATGATTAAAAGAAAAAATAAAAAATGACATATAAGTTGTGTTTAACTTTATGTCATTTTTATTATATAAGTTTTTCTATCTTTGTTTTTTATTTATTGAATAAAGTGGCAATATCCAAAGATTCACTAAAATGTTTAGTCAATTCTGCTAGATAGTCATCATCAATTCTTCTAAATAAAGGTTTAGGGCTTCCAACTTGGTGGTTCTTTTCTACATTTAATTTTCCTATTTTTTGTATGTTGCCCTTTTCATCTACTTTGCCTTCAAACTTTAATTGTTCAATCCAAACTTCTTGCATTTTTGCAGGCATTATAGGGGAGCCTAAGATTGCAAGAGTTTTGCAAATATTTAAGCAGATATAAAGCACTTTTTTCGCTTCATCAAAGTTTTCATTTTTAATTAATGTCCAAGGTGCCTTATGTTCTAAATATGAATTTGCTTCAATACTTAAACTCATAAGACCTTTATATGCATCCCTAAATTTAATGTTTAAATAATTGTCAACTATTGATGCGGAAATGTTTTCAAGTGCATCAATAACTTTTTTATCTAATTCATCTAGGTCTTTTAAGTCGTTGTAATCAATGTCTAGGGTAGGGAAGTTTTTATATAATAAATTAATTGTCCTATTGAAGAAATTTCCAAATTTACCAATCAATTCACTGTTTGTGTTGTTTTTAAATTCTTCCCATTTCCAGTCACTATCTTTAGATTCAGGCATAATTGCCATTAGATAACCACGCAATGCATCAATTTCAATGTCGCTATCTAAAAGTGGGGTGCAGAATACGCCAATTTTTTTAGATTTGCTAAATTTTTGACCTTCATAGTTTAAGAAATTTAATCCTGCAACATCGTATGGCAAGTTATATTCTCCATTTGCAAGTAGCATTGCAGGGAAGAAAACTGAGTGGAAAGGGATGTTATCTTTTCCAATAAAATGATATATTTTGCTATTTTTATCTTTCCATAGAATGTTGTAAAGTTGCTCGCTTATTTGGTGTGTAAATGAAATGTATCCAATAGGTGCTTCAAACCATACATAGAACACTTTGTTAGGGTCGCCATTTTCTTCAACAGGAATGCCCCAACTCATATCTCTTGTAATGCAACGGGGGTTTAATCCTTCTTTTATCCAACGCTTTGCTTCACTGTAAACATATGGCTTAAAGATATCTTTTTTACTTTCTATCCATTCATCAAGCAATGGGCTGACTTTTGTTAAGTTGAAATAATAATGTTCGCTAGATTTTATCTCTGGCGTTGCACCGCATCTATTGCAGTGTGGGTTTATTAATTCGCTACCATTAAAACTTGAATCGCATTTTTCGCAACAATCGCCATAGGCATCGTCATATCCGCATTTTGGACATGTGCCACGAACAAATCGGTCTGGTAAAAACATTTTGCAGTTTGGACAATAATACATATCCATTTCCGCTTTTTCAATATAGCCATTTTGTTTTAGTTTTTCAAAAAAGTCTCTTGTTATGCGTGCGTGTTCTGGAATGCTTGTGCCACTAAAATTGTCGTATGATATGTTAAGTTTATCGTAAATTTGTTTGTGTATTTGTTTAAGTTTGTCAACCAATTCTCGTGGGGTTATTCCTAAATCCATTGCGTTTATAACTGCGGGAGTGCCGTGTTCATCTGCACCGCCTATGAAAGTTACGTTGTTGCCGTATATGCGGTGAAATCTTGCATAAACATCGGCAGGGAAGTGTGAACCTATAACATTGCCTATGTGTGGCACATTGTTAATGTATGGCAATGCTGCTGTGATTAAAATATTTTCATTCATAATTTATCTATCTCCTTATTTTTTTAACTTATTTGTTGTCTTTATTTGATAGCAATTAAATAAGTTGATTTTTCTAACGTTAATTATATCATTTTATATTATAAATTGCAACATAATTTTATTTTTTATGATTTTCAGTCTTTTATTATTAAATTTGATGCGTTTGCCAAAAGTGGCGTAATTTCCTTATTGTTTAAAAGCGTTACGGTATGCAATGCACGGGTTATCATAACATATAAAATTTGCCTATCCGTTTCGGTTTTAAAGTTTTCATTGTTTGCATCGTAAATTATAACATTATCAAATTCAAGCCCTTTGCTTAAAAATGCAGTTGTTATAATTTTATTGTTTTCAAAAAATGGACTTGTTATTTTCTCATCAAAAACTGCTGTAAAATCTTTTAAGTTTGTGTTAGATAGTTTTGCTGTAAGTTCTTCCGCTTCAAATCTAGTTTTGCAAATAATTGCAGTTTTTTGGTGCTTGTCAAATTTTGATATGATTTCATTAATTGATTTTATCAATTCTTCATCATTTTTATAATTGATTAGCACAGGTTCAGTTCCTTCACGAGATAGGGTTGTGTGAAGTTTGGAGTTTACAACTGAGTTGGCTAGTCGCATAATGTTATTAGAACTTCTATAACTGTTGTTTAGTTTAAAATCTGCAAAAAGTGGAAACTCTGCTTTAATTGCATCTAAGTTCTTTGTTGTTGTAATAAGATTTTGGTGATAATCGCCCACAATAGTTAAGGTTGCACTTGGAAATAGTTCTTTAATCAATTTTATAGATATTGGGCTATAATCTTGTATTTCATCTATAAATAATTGTTTTATTTTGTTATCTACTTCAAATCCTTTAATGCTCATTTCAATAAAGGCATAAGTTGCAATATCATCATAAGCAAGATTGTTTTTCACAAGTGTTTCGCTTTTGTTTTCGCTTGCATCTTTTGTTAA
>DJPS01000021.1 GCA_002438625.1 Christensenella sp. UBA6406 | reverse complement strand
AATATAAAGATTTGAAAGGCTTAAAGAAAGAGAACCTTAGGGATAATATGACTAATATAGAGCTTGTCCTTAATATGCTTGCCGAAGTTACAACAACTGCAATGAGCAAAGAACAAAAGCCAAATACAATGGATGGGCATAAGCGGGTTGCAAGGGAAGGTGGCGAAGTTGCAAAAACGGCAAAAATTGCCTATGAGCAAAGAGTTGGTAAAAAGGTGGTTTCACCACTAAATGCAAGCAATAAAATTCTATTAGAAGTAAAACCTGATGAAGATAAATAAATTATTTATCAAATGTTATTTTCTATAATGTAGTTTTGATAATAACAAAGCGTTTAACTTTGATAATTTATATTATGCGAAGTTGGGCGAGCGAGAAAACTTGTTTTCTCATTTGACCGACAAGCATAATTCAAACTGTGATACCTTGATTTATCAAGGGTGTTGCGGTTAGCAACTTTAAAATTTAACTTGCTTAAATTTTAACATCACATAATTTATAAAATAGCAAAATAATATCTTGCTATTTTTTTGTTGCTTTTTAAATTTTAAATCGTAAAAAAGTGTGGGAATTGTGGAAAAAATTAAAATCAATTTTTAAAAGCATTGTAAAAAAGTTATCCATAAGAATTTAATTTATGTGGATAACTTTTTGATTAATTTAATTCAATTATTTGTATGTTTTAAGATAACAACCAATCTAAGACATTAATTTGTTGTATGCCGTTGTGTGAAGTTAGTGGTTCGTTATCCATTGTTAGCAAAAATTTGGGGTTGTGGTCGGCAATGTTATCAAGTGGTTCAAGTTCCCGTTTTAAAGTGGCATCATCCCTAACAGAGTAGGAAATTTGAAAATATGATATGTTTCCATTTAAGTCCTTTGTTATAAAATCAACTTCGTTTGAACCAACTTTGCCAACATAAACTTTGTAGCCTCTTCTTATAAGTTCTAGATAAACTATGTTTTCTAAAATGTGTCCACGGTCTACATTGCTTGTGCCTAAAAGATAAAATCTAAGGCCAATGTCAACTAAATAAAACTTATTAAGCATTTGCAAATATTGTTTGCCTTTTATGTCGTACCTATCAACTTTATACATTAGCAGGCTGTCGGTTATTGCTGATAGATAATTTTCAACTGTGTGGTTTGATATTTTTCTATTCATACTTGTCAAAGTGTCTGCTATTTTTTTTGCAGAAGTTAAATTGCCAATATTGTCAAACATAAAGGCAATAACGCTTTTAAGCATTGATGGGTCGGCAATTTTATTTCGGTTAATTATATCGTTAAGAACAACTGTATTAAATATGCCATCAAGGTATTGCCTTATTTGTGCTTTGTTTTCTAGTTTTGTGGTGTAAGGGAATGAACTTTCTGTAATGTATTTGTTATAAACTTCTTCTTTTGTTAAATTTGCCGTGTTTATGCCATTATAGTATTCTTTAAATGACAAAGGTAGCATTTTAAGTTCTACATATCTGCCTGTAAGTAGGGTTGCAAGTTCGCTTGACATAAAGAATGCGTTTGACCCCGTTATATAAACATCCGCATTTTTCTTTATAAACAAACTATCAACTGCTCTTTCAAATTCTTCAACGTGTTGAATCTCATCAAGAAATATATAATTCATTTTATTTGCAACCATTTTTGATTTTACATAATCATATAAAGTTTTATAATAGCAAAGATATTCAAAATCGGCATCTTCAAAATTTATAGATATTATTTGATTTTCTTCAACACCTGATTCTAAAAGATATTCTTTGTAAAGTTCAAAAAGCGTTGACTTTCCGCATCTTCTAACACCGCTAACAACTTTAATTATTTCTTTATCTTTCCAACTTTTTAAGAAGTTTAAATATTCATTTCGTTCTATCATTGCGTTTAACTCCCTTATTTTAATCTATTTCATTGTAGCATAAAATTTTATAAAAGTCAACTAATGTTGGAAGTGTGTTTCCAAAAGTTTATAAAAAATGAAAAAGTTGGAAGTGCGTTTCCAACTTTTTGATTTAATTTATTTGCATTTGTTTTTAATAAATATTTATTTTCGCTATTTGCTAAAAGGTGAAGTTGCCGTTTATGAATACTGGGATTTCTTTGCCATCGTGCGTTATGCCTGTGATTGATAGGTCAGGGGAGCCAACCATAAAGTCTTCGTGTATAATGCTACTGTTTGCACCTTTTTGGCGTTGTTCTTCACGGGACATTGTTTCGCTACCTTTTAATGTCATTGCATAAGAATCTCCTAAGGCAAAGTGGCAACTTGCGTTTTCATCAATTAGTGTTGTAAAAAATAAAATATTGCTATTTGAAATAGGGCTGTTGTAAGGGACAAGAGCGACTTCGCCAAGTCTGTTGCTGTTTTCATCCATTTTCAAAATTTGTTGCAATGTGTCGTTATTTTTTGTTGCTGTGGCATTTATAACTTTGCCATCTTTAAATTCAAATTTCATTCCTTCTATAACTACGCCATTATAAACAAGTGGCTTTGTTGAAACGAGTGTGCCGTTAATTTTGTCGCAATGTGGCATTGTGAAAATTTCTTCCGTTGGCATATTTGGGTTGTATGGTGTGCCTGAAAGTGTTTTTTCCATACCGCCTGCCCATTTGTGTCCATCCGCTAAGCCAACCATAAGGTCTGTGCCTAAGCCGTTTTTGTAATGCAAATATTCAAAATTGTATGCATTCATTTTGGTACTTCTTTCGCTTAGCTTTTTGTTGTGTGCATCCCATTCGGCAACGGGGTCGTTTGTGTCTGTAATTCGGCAAATATTATAAATTTGCTCCATTAATTTTTCTTTTGCTTCCTTTCCGCTTAGGGTTGGGAAAACTTTTTTAGCCCACTTTTTAGATGGCATTGCAACTATTGTCCATTGATATTTATCTTCCATTTCATCACGGATTGGCTTAATTTGCTTCATCATTGCTTGGCTTGATTTTGCTACCTTTTCAGGGTCTATGCCTTTAAGCAAATCGGGGTCTTCATCTTCTATATGAATAAGAGCGGGAAGGTTATCTCTACGCCATTTAAATTTTTCAACTTTCCAATTTTCAACAATGCTTAAAGTCTCTGTTGTGCAGTTTTCGTATGTTAAACGGGAAATTTTTTCATCTGACCATTCAACTGTAACTTTTTTTGCCTTGCACTTATAGCATTCTTCCGCCAACATTCTTGCAAACTTTCGGTTTTCAATAGAGCAGAAAATCATAACATATTGGTCGGGTTGCACATTTGCACCCATTTTAACAGTTAATTCTGCATATTTTCTTAATTTATCATTCATTTTAGCATATCTCCTTATAGTTTTTAGTTTAGCACATTAAGAAATTAAAGGCAAATAAATTAAATATATTTTTGCCTTTTTATTAAACTAATTTTGTTGAAATTTGCTTGGTAAATTAATGTAGTTGATTATAAGGCATAGGATTAAATTTGATATTGAAATATGTGGCAATTAATTTGTAATTTATTAAATTTTTTGCATCTATTTTATAAAAAAGAAGATTTTTATAAATTTAAGCGTGAAATAGTTGCATTTTTTGCTTAATTTTGATAAATTATATATATAGGTATACATAGGAAAAATAATTACATCAATTTAGAATTAATGCGTTTTAAAGTTGTAGTAATAAGTGAAAAAGAGAGTGATTGAATAAAATATAAAATGCAGTCAATTTAAGAATAATTATAGAATAAGGAGATAAGTATGGCAAGGTCTGTGGTTATAATGGGAACAGAGTGCGAATATGTAGACAATTTAGCAAGAAAGGTAGCGGAAGTTGCAGATAAGATGTTTTTATCAATGAAAGATTTGGTTGTCTATGAGATGCAAGGAATGATTGGGGATATGGCACATTTAGATAGTGATTATATAAACAGTAAAGTTGCAGATGTTAAAGTTAGGGCATTAGAATATGAAGATAGTGTTATTTCTATTGATGTAACAAATTTAAGCGATGAAAGGCTTTTGGCTGGAATGGAAGATATGATTAAAATTTATGCCGTTAGTGGCGGTTGTGATAGCGATTTTGCTGTTGTGTGTGATGATAGGGATATGTTCTTGCGTTCTATTGCTGACTATGTTGTTGAAAAGGGCGATATAGAAAGCCAAGTTTCGCAAATTGTTGAAATTATTGCCAAAAATTAGAAAAAAGTAAATTAATGTTGAATTAATAGGTTAATGATTGCTAAGAAATAATTTAAAATTTTTATATCACAAATTTATTTGCTATTTGTTTGCATTAAATTAAAAATATTGATAAAATAGAATTAAGAAAAGTAAATTTGCATAAATAGATAAAATAAATATTTATTTATGCTATTTATTTAATTTACATTAATTTTATGATATGGTGGTGTGTGGAAATGGGAAACAATGGTTTAAATGCTTTAAAGGCTCTTGCAATAGATGAAATTGCTAATGCAAAATCAGGTCATCCAGGTATGGCGTTAAGTGCATCAAGGGTTGTTTATGCTCTTTATAAAAATGTGCTTAATGTTGCACCAACGCAAGGCAACTTTATCAATAGGGATAGGGTTGTGTTTTCAGCGGGCCATTGCAGTGCACTTGTGTACGCTGTTTTGCATATGTGTGGGTTCAAAGTGTCCTTGGATGATTTAAAAGCATTTAGAAAATATGGAAGCATAACTTGCGGGCACCCTGAGTTTGGTGTTTGCGATGGTGTGGATGCGTCAACGGGTCCGCTTGGTCAAGGAATTGCAATGGCGGTTGGAATGGCTATGGCGGAAAGACATATGGCAAGCAAATTTAACAAAGGTGGATTTAATCTTATTGACCATTATACTTATGCAATTTGTGGTGAAGGTTGCTTAATGGAAGGTGTAAGTTACGAAGCGTGCAGTTTGGCTGGTCTTCATAAACTGAATAAATTAATCATTATTTATGATTGCAACAAAATCACTATGGATGGCAGTAGTGAACTTGCCTTTAATGAAGATTTACACAAGCGTTTTGAGGCACAAGGCTTTAATGTGCTAGAAGTTGAAAGCGGTGCGAGTGTAGAGGAGATAACCGCAGTTATTCAAAGGGCAAAGCAATGCAAGGATAAACCATCATTTATAATTGTTCCTAGCATTATTGGCGAAGGCACAAAAGTCGCAGGCACAAACAAGGCACACGGCACGCCACTAAAACTAGAAGAAGCAATAGAATTTAGGCAAAGTTTGGGTTTTAGTAGCGAATTGTTTGATATTCCAAAAGAATGTTATGCTGATTTTGAATGTGTTAACGCAAACGGACAAAAGTTGCTTAGTGATTATAATGCGATGCTAAATAATTACAAAAAGCAACATAAAAAAGATTATAAAGCATTTATGGATGCCCTTGCAGGCGAATATGATGTAAATATAGATTTAAATATAAAAGAAGAAATTGCGGGTAGAGATTTAGGTCAATATGCTCTTAGAGAATTAAACAAACAAGTGCCAAATTTGTTTGGTGGCACGGCGGATTTAATGACTTCAACAAAAGCATATTTAATAGATGAATTAAGTTTTTCTCCGCTTAGTCCAAAAGGAAAAAACATTCATTTTGGTGTGAGAGAGTTTGGAATGGGTGCAATTTGTAATGGAATTGCATTGCACGGCGGGCTTGTGCCATTTTGCTCTACATTTTTGGTGTTTAGCGATTATATGAAAGCGAGCATTAGGCTTAGTGCTTTAATGAAACAAAGGGTCATTTATGTGTTTACGCATGATAGCATTGAAGTTGGGGAAGATGGACCAACGCATCAACCTATTGAGCAACTAGATGCATTAAGGAGTGTCCCTAATTTGCAAGTGTTTAGACCATGCTGTGGTAATGAAGTGGGGTTTGCTTATATGCAAGCAATGCGGTATAATGGCCCAACCGCCATTGTGCTTTCTAAAAATAAATTGCCTATTGTAAGAGTTAAACTGGCAGATATGGAAAAAGGGGCATACCTTGTCCATAAGGCTAAAAAGCCAATAGCAAACATTATTGCAACAGGGCTTGAAGTTGGGCTTGCATTAAAAGTGCTAGATGTTTTAAATGAAAAGGGTCAAGATGCTAATGTTATTTCTGTTGTGGATAAGGGTGCATTTGATTTGCTGGATGAGAAAGAAAAGGCAAAAATTATAGATAAATCTTTAAAGACAAATACAGTTATAGAGGCATCAAGTGCTGGCACTCTTGCAGATTTGGCAGGACTTAACGGACTAGTTTATAACATAAAGCGTTTTGGAGCAAGTGGTGATAAGAACACTCTTTATAAAGCACTTGGTTTTGATGCGGAATACATTGCAGTTAAAATTATGAATAAATCTTTTGAAAATATAGATTCAATTATTCCGCTTTTTAATTAAAATTTGTTTATCATTTTGCCTTGTTTCGTTAAGTGTAAGCAATTTGTAATTCTTTAAGTTAAATTATGTCAAATCACTATAACCAAAAGATGAAGTAATAAAAAATGCATTAAACAAAATAAAAGACTGGCTAAAATGAAGTGAACCCCGTAGGGGTCACTGAAAATAAAAAAACACAAGGAAGGAATTTTAGGTTTCTTCCTAGTGGTTTTTTATTTATTTTATTTGATACATTTAATGGTAAATAAAAAATTTGGTAAATACTTAAAAATTATGTCAAAATAATTGACAAAGTAAAAATAAAAGTGTACAATAAGATTTAACAATAGCACAAAGATAACCAAACAAAAGAGTAACTTGATTTTGAATGTTGACGCTTTGTCGT
The DNA here is from genome assembly GCA_002438625.1 of Christensenella sp. UBA6406. Classification (GTDB taxonomy): domain Bacteria; phylum Bacillota; class Clostridia; order Christensenellales; family UBA1242; genus UBA4647. The sequence continues at coordinate 9,382 of DJPS01000021.1, read as the reverse complement.
AGATGTTGAATAAGGGCGAATGCAATTTGCGACAAAATTGAAATATAAAACACAATGTTACAACTTGGTTTGGTTGTAGCATTTTTTGATTATCATTTCTATAGTCTTTAAATTTGTTTAACATTATTTTAAAAAAGTTGATGTTAAAATATTGTAAAAAGAGATGAGTTTGTAATTTGAAAACTTAAAGTCAGAAATTAAAAAATGCACTAAAAAATTTTTAATTTAAGGAGAAATTTAAATGAAAAGACTAAATAATACGCCAAAAAATAGGCGGGGGGGGGCAAGCGAGATATAGCAGTATAAATAAACAAAAATATTTAATTATATTGTTAATTGTCTTTTTTGTAGTTTTTAGTTTTGGTTTAAGTTTCGCATATTTTACATCATCCGCAAGGGCTGGTGCGTCTTTTTCGTTTGCAAAATTAGAAACACTTGTTTCTATGAACAACGGAACATACGCAAATAGTGGGAATGTGGTTTTAACGCAAGAGAACATAAACACGGAAAGTGTGGTAAAAGTGTGCGAAAATGCAAAAGTAAAAACAACAGCAGAAAGCATAGATAGTTACATTCGTGTAAAAGTAAGTTACAAGCCAATAGGCACGAATGCAAATAACGATTTTGTTACAAGCGTAATTGTTGCACTTAATAGTGATTTAAATAACTATATAACAACAATAGCTGACACGCAAAATAGTTATGGATGGTTTTATAATGAAAATGATGAATTTTATTATTTATCAACATTAGATAGTGAGGGTAATCCTACACAAACACTAAAAGAGTGTAATTCAAATATTGAATACAATATTTTAAGCAGTGTGATGATGCCAGAAATTTCAAAATATAATTTAGGTATAAATGTAAAATCTATTCCGAGCAATTCTATGGCATTGTGCGTAGATGCACAAGCTGTTCAAAAACAGCACTTAAATTTAAGTACAGCAAACAATGTTGGTGAGTTAAGTGAGCTTATTAGTAAAGCGAACAAAAACAATAGTTTATTTAATGATATCATAACCAACTATGGCAACATTGTTAGGTTTAACACAGTAAGCAATGCATTAAAAATTCCAACAAGCATAACAACAAATATAAATGCAGTGGAATTTACATTGCCACAAGTTGATGGCGTAGATGTGGATTGGTATGATAGTTACATAAGTGGGCAATATGGCATAAAGATTGGTAGTTCTGGCAACACAATAAGTAAAGCAACCATAGAAAGCAAAGGGGATATGGTACTTTATGCAAAATATAGCACAGATAGCATTACATTTGCATTTGAAAGTGATGGTGCAGATAATGGTGTAGTGCCAGCAAATATAACAACAACTTATGGGGATGGCAAAACACAAGTAGTAGTAAATACATTAGAAAAATATGGCTACGAGTGTGTAAGTTGGGTTGTTAAAGGTGATAGCACAAAATTTTTTCCAATTTCAACTACTTTAATAGAAATAAATAATAACATAGGTGCAAAAGGTTCAACTGTTACTTTTATTCCAAAATGGCAAGCAGTTACATATACGGCAACATTTGTAATGGATGAAAATTCTAGTTTAGATGATTCATTTACGAATTTAGGTAGCAATGTCTATTCAACTACCTATACGGTGCAAGATAAATTTACTTTCCCGCTTCCGACAATAACAAATGGCAAAACCTTTAAAGGTTTTGAAGTTGTTGGCAGGGTTGAAAATAGCCGTTGGAGAGTTAAAGATATTTATACAAATGGCGAAATGATTAAAGGTAATTTTGGTAATGTTACTTTTAAAATTGTTTATGAAGGAAGTGGCAGTGGTAGTGGCACAACAACTAAGACAGATATAGCAACATTAAAAGAAACTATAACTATAGAGGGTCCAACCCAAATAGTTTATGATGGCACGCAAAAGCAACCAAATGTAATTGTAAAAACAAGCGATGGTAAAAAACTTACAAAAGATGGCGATTATGAACTTGTTTATGGCGAAAATATAAATGCAGGCGAAGGCACAATAATTGTAAATGGTAAAAATGGCTATGAAGGATATGTTGAACTTAGATTTACAATAGTAAAAAGGAATATAACTAACGCAAATGTTTCAACGCTATCAGATAAAACTTACACAGGCAATGAAATAACGCAAAATTACACTGTTTCAGATGTAATTTTAAACGAAACTACATCTCTTGTAGCAGATGTTGATTATCAAGGTGTGTTCTCTCAAAATATTAATGCAGGCACAGCAAAACTTACAATAATAGGGCTAGGTAACTATTCTGGAACTAAAGAAGTAGAATTTAAAATAAATCAGTTAAATATTTCAGGTGCAACTATAACGCTAATTAACACTTCATTAGTATATAACGGAGAGTTGCAAACTTTTAAAGTTAGTAGCGTTGTAACTAGTGGGAAAATAAGTGTAGATGCTTTTACTGTTACAAACAATGCACAAACAAATGTTGGTAACTATACTTTAACGGTTACGGGAAGCGGAAATTTTATAGGTAATGCAACTAAATCTTTCCAAATTACACAAAAAGCTTTAACTATAACAGCAAAAGAACAAACAATTCAAAAAAATGGTTCAATTCAAAATGGGACAAGCCAAATTGATGCATCTGGTTTAATTAGTGGTCATATTGTAACAAGTGTAACTTTAACACAAAGCAGTACAACTGCAAATGGCACAATAACCCCATCTAATGCCACCGTAAAGCACGGAAGCACAGATGTAACAAGTAATTATAACATTACTTATAAAACAGGTCAATTAATTATAAATTCGGGTTCAGGCTCTACAAGTACAGAGCCCATTTATATAGAGCTTGAAAATGGAAAAACATATAATTTAAATGTTGGGCAAAAATATAGGTTTAATATGAGGGTATGTAATAATGTGCTTGATTATGGAATGCTTGGTAATATGGTAGGAACACCAAATGGTGGAAGACCTTTAATGGGGAGAGAATTTTGGCTTTGTAATCTTGAATTTAATGAGAGTGATGAAAAAATAGGTGAATATACTTATCATTATTATGTGCCAACAACTGCAGGGAATTATTTTTATTTTAAAAAGGGTTTTGAACAGGGAATAGTTTATAATGGCTATGAAGTAATTTTGAAAAGTGATGTGTTATTTCAAGTATATTTTAAAGTGACTGGAGATTCTTTACAGTCTGGTTATAACATTACAATAAATTCAAACAATGAAGAATATGGTACTGTTTCAAAAACTTTATTTAATGCACCAAATGGCGCCTCTGTAACAAGTTCTGGCAATAAAGTTACAATAAATAACACATCAATTTATGCTGTTGCAAATACTTGTGCAGATGAAAATTATGAATACAGGTTTAAAAACTGGACTAATGCAAGTGGAACAATAAGTGGTGATAGAACAATAACTGCAAATTTTGAAAAGGTTCCAGTAAAGTTAAATTTTGTGGATGTAGATGGTAAAACAAGGTTGTATAATTATAGTGAAGTGGAAACAGGGCAAATCTTTAACAATAATGATGCAACTAAACTGTTCGATGATGTTTATACAGGTTCAAAACCTGATAAAAGTGGCTGGACATTTATAGGTTGGAGTACAAAACAAAAATCAAAAGATGTAATGACAAGCTTTACAATGCCAAGTGGTAAGATAGATGTATATCCTGTATTTAAAAAGTCTTGCAGTGTAAGTTTTGAGAATTTATTATCTGGTAATATAACTATGCCAAATAGCATTACAGATAAAATTGTTTATTATACGGCTCCAAATTATGCGATAGGCGTAGAAGTTGTATTGCCAAGCGATAAACCATCAAAAGAGAATTATATATTTATGGGTTGGAAAAAAGATATTTCTTCTCCAAGCTACTATTATGATTATAGTGTAGGACAAAAAATAACCTTAACAAATAGTTTAGTGTTGTATGCGTGTTTTGTGCCTAATTGGTGGACAATAAGTGGAACGGCGGGACAAAATAGCATTAATATTGCAGTGACAAAGAATAATGGAACAATTACTCTTAGAGGAGACACTGTTGAATATAAAAATATTGATAGTGGAATAAAAGAGACAATAACCGTTAAGCCACAAAATGGGTATGTATTTTCTAATTGGGTTTATAATATAGACCGTTGCACAATTACTGAAAATGCTGATGGGTCCAAAACAATAAAGATTGAAAGTGATGGAACGCTAGTTGCTGAATGTCCAGAAGGTGAAGCTGTTATAAAAGTACAAATGTGTACAGTGAATAGCAGTTTAGGTACAGGAAATCTAACGGTTTGTTATTCTGCAAGTCAAATTGGGACTTCGGGGACAACATTAGTGATACCAACAGGTAACAATAAAAATATTGAGTTAAGGTGTATGAAGACTGTTAATGGTAAGACCTTTAAGGGATGGTACACTAGTCCAACTGCAAGCAGTGAGACAAAATTGAATGTTTCAACATATGAAGTAAATAGTTATATGTATGGAGTTCTATTTCAAGCGAAAGATGTTGGAACAGGTTTAAAAGTTTATTATGCTTTATATGAATAGTCTAGAATTATTTGATAAATATAAAGGCAATAAAAATATATAAATTTATAGAGCTTGTTTAAAACTTATATTGTATAGTTATAATTTGTTGCAGTAAAATTTAAACAAGACAACAAAACCGATAAATTTAAAAATAATTTATCGGTTTTTTATATGTTTTTAGCTATCGCTATGTATTTAAAGAAGATGCGAAACTTTAAATATTTTAATTTTTAAAATATAAATTAATTTATTCATACTTTGAATTTATTAGTTTTGCTTTTAGGACTAATTTAATGGATTCTCTTTTTGCTTTGCAAAGGGGGCATTCTTCCCAAGGTTCGGTGGAGGTTTGCATATAACCACAATCGTTGCAAATCCATGTTACTGGGGTGTCCTTTTTGTATAGTGTGCCATCTTTCATTTGTTCGTATAGTTCAGTAAAAATTTGTTTGTGGTAGTTTTCAACCGTTTTAGTCATTTCAAATAGGTTCGCAATATCTTCAAAACCTTCATCTCTTGCTATTTGGGCAAAATCTGCATACACTTCTTCTTCGTTTGCTTCATCTTCACTTGCTAGGCGTAAGTTTTCTAGCAAATCCCACTTTTCACGGAAAGGGAAGCCCGCACATATGTCTAGGTTGTCAACCATTTCATCTTTGTTGCCTTGTTGGATAAATGTGTAAAACATACGGGCGTGGCTAAATTCTTGATATATAATTTCATCTATAATGTCGGCTATGTTTTTGTAGCCATTATATCTTGCCCCATATTCTATAAATTCGTATCTTGTCCTTGCCTGGCATTCGCTTGCATAAGCCCTTGCTAAATTTGATTCTGTTTGACTGCCTTTTAAATTCATAATTTATTTATATCTCCTTTTAGTTGTTGTTTAATACAGTAATTTTTTAATACTTATAAATTTGTTGTGAAAAATTGATTTTCAAATTGAATTATTTTATAAATATTAAATTGTATATTTGCAATTTAGTTTTGGTTAAAAGATGTAAATTTATGCGTAAACTTTACAAAAAATTTGTTTTTTGCTTTTGACTTTTATGCAAGTGGTTTGGTATAATTTAAGTTGAAAAGTTACATAGGCATCAAATAAATTTATTTTTGCCTTTTAAAAGACTAACAAGTTTAAAGTTAAAAGATGAGGTTATTTTAATGGATAAGTTAATAGAGCAAAAGTTTAAAGAGTGGGAAAGTTGTGTGAAAGATATAGAAATATTGCAAGATTTAAAGAATATGCAAAGTGATGAAAATTTAATTGTTGATGCATTTTATAAAGAGTTGGAGTTTGGAACTGCTGGACTTCGTGGCATAATGGGTGCTGGGACAAATAGGATGAATGTGTACACAATAATGCAAGTTACAAAAGCAATAGCGGATTATTTGGTTAATGTGAGAGAAGTGCAAAATCCTAAAATGGTTGTAACTTATGATAGCAGAATTAATTCGCAAAAGTTTGCACATATTACTGCATCTATTTTGGCGGAAAATGGGGTTAAGTGCTTTATAACAAATGGATGCAAGCCAACGCCTTATTTGTCGTTTTTGGTTAGGTCGCTTGGGTGTGATATGGGCGTGAATATAACATCTAGCCATAATCCTAAGGAATATAATGGTTATAAAGTTTACGAGCGGTTTGGGTGTCAAATAGACGAAGAAATTGCAAGTGAAATAAGTATAATTAAAAATAAAATAAATCCTTTTGATTTACTTTATAAAGAATTTGATTTTTATGTGAGCCAAGGAATGATAGAGTTTGTGGACGAAGAATATGAAGAAAAATATTTGAATGCCGTTTTAAAGGAAAGTTTGTGTAAAAAAGTTTTGCAAAGTTTTGCTTGTAATGATGACGGGGTAAATAAATGTGGCACAAATGTAAATGGCATTGAAAATAAAATCAATTTAAGTGATTACAATGTAAATGTGGAAAATGTGGAAAAGTGTTGCAAAAATTGTGGAAATAACAATGATTTAAAAATCGTCTACACTGCATTAAATGGTGTTGGTGAGCCTTTTGTAACACGCATTTTAAATAAAATTGGCATTAATAATTTAATTTATGTAAAAGAGCAAAAAGAACCAAATGGAAACTTTGCAACTTGCCCATATCCTAATCCTGAGAAAATTGAGGCATTGGCATTTGCACTAGACTATGCAAATAAAAATGATGCCGATTTAATTATTGCAACAGACCCTGATAGCGACAGGTTGGGCGTTATGGCAAGGGATGGCAAAACTGGCAAGTTTGAGCAAATTAGTGGGAACGATGTTGGACTAATTTTGTGTGAATACATTTTAAGCAGTTTAAAGGAACAAGGGAGATTGCCCAAAGATTTTGTTGTCATCCGCTCCATTGTTACAAGTCCGCTTGTTGATGAAGTTGTAAAAGCATATGGCGGAAAAGTTGTAGAGTGCTTAACAGGGTTCAAGAACATTGGCGGAGAAATAAGAAAGTTAGAAGTTGCCAGTAAAGAAAAACAAGTTTTATTTGCATATGAAGAAAGTTGCGGATATTTAAAAGGAACATATGTAAGGGATAAAGATGGAATTGTAGCATCAATGCTTATGTGCGAACTTGCCCGCAAACTTAAAAAGCACGGTAAGACAGTCGTTGATAAATTGAATGAAATAAAATCAATTTATGGTAGTTATTTAAATAACACAATCTCAGTCAAGTTCGGTGGAGTTGCAGGTGAAAAAAGGAAAAATGAGATTCTTAGTGAATTGCATAAAAATCCGCTAACTGAAATAGCCGGTGATAAAGTTGTAAAAGTTGTAGATTTTTTTAATCAAACTGAATTTGATATTCCAAAAGCAGATGTGTTAAAATTTTGTTTACAAAGCGGAGATATCGTTATTTTGAGACCAAGTGGAACAGAACCGCTTATAAAGTGCTATATAACCGTTAAAAATGCGGAAAAATCACAAAAAATGGCAGATATAATAAATTATATAAATAGCATTTTAAAATAAATTTGCCATTTAATTTAATAGCAAAAGAAGTTAATTGTCTGTTTATAGAACCTTTTTAGGGGGCGTTTTGTCCGTTTATAGGGAAAATTCTTTGAAAATTTGTCCGTTTATAGAACTTTTTATAAAATTTTTGCTGTAAAATTGAATTTGCTTTTGCATTATTTTCTTATATGGTTATATAAATTTTAATGTATTATCTTTATGAAATTACAAGCGGGAAAAAGTGTTTATATAAAATAAATTTGCATATTTTCCGCATTTTTTGTTAAATTATTTGACTTAAAATAGTTTTTTGGGTATACTACAATTAGAATTTAATGCGGGGTGTTTTAACTATGGAAAAGAAAAAATTAGTTTTTGATAATGCAACTTATTTTGGAACAATAGATGATAACAATTTGCCAAGCGGTGGTGGCGTGATGATTTATAACGATGGCTCTTATTATGATGGAATGTGGGAAAGCGGAAAAAGGCAAGGCAGTGGCAAAATTACGTATAAAAATGGCGTAACTTATGAAGGGGAATGGAATGGCGGACTTCCTAGCGGTCAAGGCGTTATGAAAGATGAAAATGGAAACACTTACGAAGGTGCTTGGCTTAATGGCGTAATGGAAGGTAAAGGCATTTACACTTTCGCAAACGGAGATAAATATATTGGCGAATTTGCAGGCAATAAATTTAATGGTTTTGCTGTTTTAACTTTTGCTGATGGTTCTAGGTATGAAGGTGAGTTTAAAGATGGCAAATATAATGGCGAAGGTACTTGCTATTTTAAAGATGGTACGACTTTTGTGTGTGAATATACAAGTGGAGTTAGAAACGGAAATGCCGTTTTAACTGTACCAGAAAAAGGCGAAGTTGTTGTTTATTTCAAAGATGGAGAAGTGAATGGTAATGCTTCTGTAACTATGCAAAATGGTGTTTCCTATGAAGGCTCTTTTAATGACTTTATGCCAGATGGAAATGGTTTTTATAAATATGAAAATGGTTGCAAATGCGTTGGTGAATTTAAAGATGGTAACATTAATGGTGTGTGCAGATTTATAGATAAAGACGATAACATTATTTTTGAAGGAAAAGTAAAAGATAATAAAAGAGAAGGTGCTGGTGCCTATTATTATGAAAACGGCTTTAAATATGTTGGAAAGTATGAAAACAATGAAAGAATAGGCAGTGGACTTGTCTTAGTTGAAGAAGACGAAAGTTATAGTACTGAATGTGGTGAAAACGCTAAATTCACAAGCGTTGAATTATTGTAAGGTTTAAAAGCATTAAAATATTAAATAAAACAATAAGCTAAAACACATATTTTTAAGCAAAAAGAGTTATAGGATTTAATAATTTAAGTCTTTATGAATAAAAAATGTGTTTTTGTTTAAAAATACTACAAAAATGAAAAAAGTTTAAAATTATTTGACAAATTGTGGCAATTTTGCTATAATCATAATGTTTATTGTTGCCGTATTAAGTGTTAGTAGAGTGTAGGGCTCCTACAGTTAGTACAAGAAGTTTTTTGGTGTTATTGTTGTTGTTTCTTGTTATAACACTTAATAATCCCCTTTTGGCTTAATAAACACTGGAAAAGACCTAGTGCTAGGGTCTTTTCTTTTGTTGTGTAAGCACTTTTTAATAAGAATAATTTACATTAAATTAAAAATTAATAAAATGCATCAAACCGCAAACTTAAAATATATCAACAAAAGTTATCCACAAAAAGGTAAAAAGTGTGGATAACTTTTTTTATTCATAAAAATTTGTGTTAATAATTAACGGATAAAAAACATAAAATTGTTTAAAATTAGTTAAAAATAAGGTGAAAAACAATAAAAAATTAAAATTTTTTCAACATTTTTTGGGAAAAGAGCCGAAAATGCTTGACAAAAGGC